>JANNPR010000371.1:0-4016 GCA_031400345.1 Planctomycetota bacterium
CAATCCGGCCTCAAGACGTTAGTCGGAGTTACGGCAATATTGGCCAATTTTGCTGCCGGTCGATCCGCAGCAATCGACTCTCCTGCGGCGGGCGGTGCGAAACGAACCGCCAGCGGTGGCAACGGTCCTTCCGGCTCGATGTCACCGCCCAATGACAGCAACAGCCGGTCTTGAAAGTTCGCATAGGCAATTTGCAGTACCATTGCGACGACTGGTTCCTCGCCATAGTTTGCCACCAATTCGGCAACTTCTTCATCGGTAACCGAGTCGGCCGAGAGAGTCAGTTTGTGTGCAAAGACGACGGCCGCATGTTCCTTAGGCGGAAGCGATGCCAAATTCGAGTTCCATTGGTCGACCTCGTCGCGCGTCATCCCCGCACGGAGCATGTCCGCCTCGGCGTAGCGTTGGCTATACGAACATTGATTTGCACGGGCAGCTACCCAGCGCATCTTCGCGCGCAAAGGCGGGGCGATCGCTTCACTGGTGCGGTACAGGTAGTCGAGCTCCAACAGGGCCGCTGTCGTCCGCGGCAACGGGCCCGCTAGTGCCCGGGCCCAGATTGGAAGTCGGCGATCCGTGACTTCTTCCTCCACTTACGGTAGGCGCTCCCACGACTTTGAATCGTCAAGCGCGCGCAGCCGACACTTGGGTGCTGGCAGCCTTTGCTGTCCGCTGACTGCACTCGCGAAACATAGCATTCCGACGATGCAAAGGACGAGTGACCGGCGCCAATCCATGCTGCAGTATCTCAGAAGATTTCGTGGGGTTAAGTTCATTATTTACTCGTCCGATTTTTTATCCGGGAGAATTTCTTTTCTATGAAAATAACAATGTACGAAATTTGGCGATTATTTGACATCGACCGCTAGGAAATCTGAGGATCGACACACCAAAGCGTTTCCCAAATTATCGTCGTCAGACAGTCGAAGTAGTCCGGAAGCCGTTAAACCACCCGGGCAAGCCGGATGGCGGTTGGGTAGCGAAAGGCCCGGTGCGACGAAATTGCAGCCATGGCCGTGTAGCGACTACAACGAGTCGGCGGGTTGTCTCAAGTGCAAATTTGTCATACGGTGGAAGAGAGTCTCGAAGCAGACTGGATGGTCGCTGGCCTTGCTGGAAACGGCAAAGGCGAGAGGAAAGTCCGGGCTCCGCAAGACAGGGTGGTCGGTAACGCCGACCGGCCGCAAGGCCAGGGAAAGTGCCACAGAAAATAAACCGCCGCGAGCCGTTCTGCGGCTTGCGGTAAGGGTGAAACGGTGCGGTAAGAGCGCACCAGCAACCGAGGTGACTCGGTTGGCTTGGTAAACCCCACCCGGAGCAAGGCCAAACAGGGAGCAATCGGCGCTTGGGCGCCGTCCGAGTCCGTCTGGCTCGGTATCGACTCCCGGGTAGGCTGCTGGAGGCGGCGAGCAATCGTCGCCCTAGAGAAATGACCGTCGCTCACGTGTAACAACTTGAGAACAGAACCCGGCTTACAGGTCTGCGGCGAGACTCAATTCAAGAAGTGTGCCAGTGGCATACTTCCGATTGCGTCTCGGACGAGATCGGAGCTAAACACCGGCCAGTAGCTGCAGAATGCCCAGCACGTTGGTATTCTGCTGCTGCAGGATTGAAAGTGCCGAGACGGTATTTGCGGCCAGTGATTCCAAGGCGGCGAGCGCCAAGGTTTCTTTGTCTTCGTCGACGCCATTGAGATTCGTCAGCGTATCTTCTAGGCCAGTTTGTAGACTCGTCATTAGGCGCGAAGCCGACGCCACCGTTTGCTCCGCGAACCCGTCTACTTGGCCTTCGATCTGAGTGAGCCGTCCCAGCGCTTCGTCGACGATACGGATTGCGGCTGACGTATTGGTTCCCAAACCGGATACCGTACCGCCCGTTCGAATGTCGGTGAGCACACCACTGATCCCGCTGAATGCGGAAGCTGCCACCGACTGGATCGAAAACGAGGTAAGCCTTGCGGGATTGGGTGTGAGCGCGAACTTGCTGACGTTGGTATCCGACACCGTGATAGTGCTGAGAGCACCGCTAAATCCGGCGACGAGGTCCATAGTAAAATGCAGTCCATTGCGGTTGTACATCACTCGATTGCCATCCACATTGCTGCTGGAAATGGCTTCACCGTTGATGGTGACTACGGCGTCGGCTCCCGCAGTCGTGGCCACCGTGGCAAACGTGCCAGAAGTAACGCTGATATTTATGACGGCATCTGTTCCGTAATCGACGGTTGTGAATGTAAGCAAATTACCCGAGACAGTCGCGGTAATCCCGGTCTCATGACTGTATTGATTGATACGATCTCTGACGTCGGTTAGCAACTCGTTGTTCGTGACCGTGAACGCATGGCTGCCTCGCTCGCCGGTGAGCGTAAAGGCGGCGGCTCCGTTAATTCTCATGCCGGCGCCGGTGTGGGTCGCAGAGGCTCGAGTGGCGGCGGACGAAACCGTTCCAGCGATTGTAGTGCTGCGCAGCGAATAGACCTGGACATCTTTCACTTGCGCGGGATCACGTCCCTGAAAAGAATAGTAGGACGATCCGTTCAAATAATTTTTTCCGTTTGTCGCCGTTTGAGAAAGCGCATTGATCTGGTCGATCGCGGCGTCGATTTGGGCCTGATTGGCGTCGCGTTGGGCGCTGGTCAAGGTTAAGCCTGCATCTGCGACCAATTTGGTGCGGATGGTCGATAGCTGGGTACGAATCTCATCGACGGATAGCTGCGCTGCGGCGCCCACATTCGATGCCAAATCCACCGACAATTTAGTGGCTTTGATCTGAGCCAACTGTGATTCAAAGCTACTGATCTGAACGAATTCGGCCGGCGCGTCGCGTGGCTCGTTAACTCGTTTCCCTGTGGAAAGACGCAGCGCGTGTATGGCCGCTTGTGAGTTGATACGTTGTAGGTTTAACAGCAACAGCTGTTCGATTCCGTGGAATTGCACACCATAGATGGACATGTCGTCGCCCGGTTCTTTCTGACTCGCCGTTTTTGCAAGCAGGCCTGCTTGCAGCACCGAGCATCCTTGCGTGAAACCTCCTAAGCCTTCAACCAATACGTCAGGACGTTCTTGGCCCGCCAGAGAACGCTCTTAGAGTCGTCATTCTTTTCAAGCTTGTTGTCTGGTTCGGTGTATTCGTGTGCCATCAAGTAGGACTTCACGCTGACAAGTATTTGTCGAGCTCGCTCGACGATATCTTTTAAGCGGCGGTCGCGATGTCTTTTGGGCCGAATCGACACGTGTAAAATGGTTCGGAGAGCGACGCGACCGGCTTTTCCCGTTGGTTCCTGGCGTTCGACCAGTTTTAGCTCGACATAAAAGGGCACCGTTCGGTCGCCCGTTCGACGTACCAAGGGGGTTTCGAGTCCGTCAATCTGCAGGACAACTTTGCTTCCCTCAACGGACAACACCTGAGCGTGGTGGTCGGAAATGAAACCACGCAGTTTTTCCGCTGCCACGTTGAGCGGCACGGCGGTGATTAAGCTGCGTTCCAGGATTTGATCCGCGGGAGCATTTCGCAGCCTCCAAAACCAACTCAGCAGACCCTGCGGCGGCTTGGTCAAATCTCCGATACCGGTCCCCAATTGGACCACCATGTTGCGGCCATTGTTTTTTGCTTTCAGCAAGGCACGATCGGCTCGCCGGAGCATTGTTTCCGCAGTGTCGCCACCCTGTAGTTCCGTGACACCAAAACTGGCCGTGATGCAGGTGCCACCGATCGCACTCTGGGGCGTACTCGCAAGTTGTCGGCGAATCTCTTCCGCTCGCTTTGTCGCCGATGCATTGTCACAGTCTGCACAAAGCATCACAAATTCTTCGCCACCATAACGTGCTACTAAATCACCGGCCCGACAACTGAGCTGTAGCACCGTGGCAAAACCAATGAGCGCCGTGTCCCCTGCCGGATGGCCATAGGTGTCGTTGATGTTCTTGAATCGGTCTAGATACGAGATGATCAACGAGCAAGGCAGGCCATGGCGTAGGTGTTCCACAACAAATTGCTCGTGTACACGGTCGAACTCG
>JANNPR010000379.1:0-9373 GCA_031400345.1 Planctomycetota bacterium
TGAAGACATTCGTGATCGATCTGCAAGCGATGGTGGTTTTATGGCGATTTTGGAGGTCTGTGGTTTCAATGACTGGTTGATCAAGATGTTGCGAGAGTACGGATGCCGAGAGATCGTGTTAGTGCAACCGGAAGCCCGCGATAAGCAGAAGACGGACCGCCGAGACGCGAACAGCCTGGGCGAAATCCTCTGGATAAATCGCCATCGTTTGTTAGATGGCAAGAGAGTGCAAAAGCTTGTACGCGTAACGATTCCTACGGAGCAGGTCGCCGCGGATCGGCAACTGACGGAGCTTCGCAGGAAGACAGTGGATGCCCGGACCCGCACGATCAATCGCGTGCAACACTTATTAGCGAAGCACAACTTGAAGCATGATTGTCCCACTAAAGGAATTCAAACCAAACGAGCCAGACGTTGGTTACGCGAACTGGGACTTCCAGTCATTGATCGCTTCGAGATGAATCAGCGGCTGGCGAGTTGGGATCTATACGACGAGCAATTAAAAGAATTGGATGCTCGCATCCTCGAGCGTCAGCAAGCCGACAAGACCGCGATACTGTTATCGAGCATACCCGGAGCCAGCGCGTATTCGAGTTTAGGCTTGTCGTGTCGCATCGCCGGCGGTATCGAGAACTTTCCACGAGGTGGGAGTTTGGCCAATTTTTGGGGACTGACGCCAGGCTGTCGCAACTCAGGAGCTAATAACCAGCGTCTGGGATCGATTACCAAAGCAGGAAGCAAATTAGCGCGTCGGATCCTGAGCAATATGGTGCTGCACGTGTTGCGTAAAGACGCCTGGATGCGCGCCTGGTATCAGGCCATCAAATGTCGTCGTGGGTCGAAGATCGCGCGTGTGGCGGTGATGAGGCGATTGGCCACGATCATTTGGCACATGCTGAAACACGACGCACCTTACTGTAAAGGTGGACCGCCGAAGGTGAAAAAGCAGCGCGAGATCCTAAAAGCCTTTCCCAGAAAAACGGCGTAGATGCTCAATCTCCCCATGACCAGATCACAGGGCGATAGACATCAAGCCTAAGTCAACTAGGAGCCTATAACCTTAAAGACAACAGACGTCATGCGTGTTGCATTGGCTTGGTTCTCCACAGAGAACCGGGTCTCGCCCCGCAAGTTAGTTCGATGTGCCACTTAGACTTGGCCTTTGTGCCTTGCGTCTACCTGATTGGAACAACCTGCGATGGCGAAGCAGTCGGATAATACCACTCAGTGTCAAGTCTCGTACTTGAGCGGCGGCCCTCAGGGGCCGACGGATTCACGAAGGGATGTGTCGAGGTGCAGCCGCAAATGCAAAAGAAGGCTGCCCACAAATCGCAATCCATTGGACCGCAATCAACCAAACCAACATGACGACTGACCCATACGAACCAACAAGCACGATAGTACGCAACGATT
The DNA here is from genome assembly GCA_031400345.1 of Planctomycetota bacterium. GTDB lineage: Bacteria > Planctomycetota > Planctomycetia > Pirellulales > Pirellulaceae > JANNPR01. The sequence continues at coordinate 1,414 of JANNPR010000379.1, forward strand.
AGGTTTTTTGAGGCATGGCAAGGCAAAAGAATGAACAACAAAAATGGCCCAGGGTGACAGCACCTAGGGCCTGCGGGTTCATTCTCCCGCCTTGACCTGGCTAACCCTTGTAGGGTTGCCCCTCGGCAGAGCCCGACTCCGTTTCACCAGGCAAAGGCCATTATGCCGAATGCCTGGCAAAAAACAAAGTTCGGCTCCAGCGCTGAAAATATGTACCAACAGCCAAACACCGAACCCAAAAAAAACCAGGGCCACCCCTTGACCCACTAAATCTTTCAGGGAAGTGGCACACTCGCGGCCCACCATCTCCCAAGGTGACTGATCCACATTCTTGAGCAATCGGACTATGACCTTACCAACGACGGAGATTCCGATCGTAGTCCAGTAACTGGCGGAAGTCGCCACTAAGCCCGGTATAGCCTCCGTCACGATTCAATTCCAGCCTTACTGCCAAGCGTGAGTTTGGAGTTGATGCCCGCACCACGGGAGCATGGACTATCCGCAACACGCTCATGGGCTTTCCATTCCATTTGTTGCAATACAATCCGGCGCCTAGAGTCGGTTCGGGCTGGAGTCCAAACTTGTCGGCCAAAGTTGCCACCAGCTTCCTCTCATCGCCTGTATAGCCTTGCAAAGTGATTCGCCGCACATGGTGCTGCTTATTAAAGTAGTAGGTGATTACGCCCGCGATGTCATCCAATCCCACTCCAGTTACGACGGGAGTTCGTAATCCTTCTAGGTCCTGGTCTGACAACACCGTGGTAACTCGCGGCCACTTTTCGATAATCCATCTCGGCGAAACTTCGAACCGCAGCAACTCTTCCAAGTCGTAGTTAGGAGCCATAGCGGGTGGCTCGGTGGAAGTCGGGCCCCAAGACGGAAAAAGGTTTCGCCATGAGGAACCGCCGCTTAGAGCGGGTGCCGCATAATCATGACTGCCCGGTGCAGCAACATGTGGAGTTGACTGCCACATGGATACGACTTTGGATTTCACCGCATCAAACGCACCCGGCTCGTTCCAGAAATATGGTACACCCGTACCAGCCAGCATCATTCCTAGCAGCGTTAGCTTCTTCCTAACCATTCGAAAACCTCCAAAGGACAACGGTTGCTATCGGAGTGGATCGGATGTTGTGCTAAGCGACTTTGGTCAACCTATCGCCGGCGAATAAGAGAACGGAAGTTTGTTCTGCTAGGCAAGAAAACACCAAAGATTCGTCCTTGCTGGAATAGTCGGCGGTCGGCAGTGAAAAACGGGGGCGCCTAGGCCTGACTGCCCACCGTACGGGTTCGTCTAGCGTGGGTCGGTCGGATCGGTCGGATGAACTACATCCAAAGTAAGAAGTCGGCGGTCATTTACCGCCAAGTGCCGATTGCCGACTCCTCACAATTTATGGCCCATTTTCTCGCGTTTGGTTGCCAAGTATTGAGCATTGTGTTCATTGGCCGGGGAAACGATGGGCACCTGGTCTACGACCTCCAAGTTAAAGCCCCGCAAGTTAAAAGCTTCGGTCTTTTTTGGATTGTTTGTCAGCAGCCGAACTTTCGTAAGGCCCAGGTCTTTGAGAACTTGAATACCGATTCCATAGTCCCGCATGTCGGCCTTAAACCCTAAAGCGTGATTGGCTTCAACGGTATCCAAACCTTGATCTTGCAGAGCGTAAGCTTTGATTTTCTCAATCAGGCCGATCCCACGACCTTCCTGCGAAAGGTAGACCAACACTCCCGCCCCTTGGCGACTAATCATGTCCAAAGCCATATGTAACTGATCGCCACAATCGCATCGCAGCGATGAAAGCAAGTCTCCGGTAAAACAACTAGAGTGCATCCGCACCAGCGGCGGTTGTTTGGCCTTTCCCAGGTCCCCAAACACGAGTGCGATAGGGTTGTGGTCCTCGTACTTGACGTCGTAGGCAATGATCTCAAAATCGCCGTAGCGCGTGGGCAAGCGCGCTCCAGCCAATCGAGAGACCAACTTCTCGCTTAATCGGCGATGAGCAATCAAGCCTTCGATGGAGATGATTTCGAGTTTGTTTTCCTGTGCGATTTGGACCAGTCGATCACGAGTGGCTCGGTCTCCCCGTTCATCCAGGATTTCGCACAGGACGCCAGCGGGTGACAATCCTGCCATCCGGGCTAAGTCGACGGCGGCTTCTGTATGGCCAGCACGCCGCAAAACGCCACCTTGCTTCGCCAATAGCGGAAAAACATGTCCGGGCCGCACGAAGTCCGCAGCGGTCGTTCGTGGATCGACGACGGCGCGAATGGTCCGTGCCCGTTCCTCGGCGGTGATTCCAGTGCGCACTGTGGCATGATCGATGGGCGTCATAAAAGCGGTGCCTAACGGGGCGGTATTGTCTTCCACAATGGGAGCCAATTCCAAACGCCGGCAAACTTCCGGTAGCACCGGAATACATAATTGACCACGCCCATTCATCATGAAGTTGATGTTTTCAGCGGTTGCCTTCTCGGCCGCGCAGATAAAGTCCCCCTCATTTTCACGGTCCTCTGCATCCACCACGATTACAATTTCTCCTCGGGCGATCGCTTCCACCGCGGACTGAACTGAGGAAAACTGCATTGCCATGTTCAACTCCTGCCCACTTTCTGAAAAAATCTGCCGTAATTCGGGTTCTTAATCTTAATCTTAATCTCGATCTTAATCTTCCACTTCCCGTCTCAAGTGGCTCGTCCCGCTGATAGCTCAGATAACGCGGCTATGGGAATTCGCACGGATCCGTGTGACCATCATGGAAACGATTTCCAAACTTCAACTTTTCGTGGTCGAAGGTTTGGATTGGAGTACGAAGCGCGTCGAACAAGGCAGAATAAGAATAAGAATAAGATTAAGATTAAGATTAAGATTAAGAACCTTGTATTTAACTGACTGGACGGTCTACGTTCCGGATATGGAAGATACCAAATATGACTACCGTCAAGTTGCGGCAGGCAATTCTCCGTGTTGTGACCCTGCTGGCTATCGAGAATTGTGGACGGTGCGAGGAACCGATAGACATATTTCGAGGAGTGACATACGCGGAACGAGGATCGGAGAAAATTGCCGCGGATTTGTACGTGCCGAAAGCAGCCGGGCGCTTTCCCGGCGTGGTTATGGTCCATGGCGGCGCTTGGCGGTACGGCCATCGCTGGCAAGTCTATCGACACGCTCACGTGCTCGCGGAAGGCGGATATGTAGTTATGGCAATTAACTACCGTTTGGCTCCGGACCACAAATTTCCAGCTCAAATCGAGGATTGCAAGGAGTCGGTGCGCTGGCTTCGCAAAAATGCATCACAATACAAAGTGGATCCCGAACGCCTGGCCGGGTACGGGTATTCTGCCGGGGCCCACTTAGTTTGCTTGTTAGGGATGACCGATGCCAAGGACGGACTGGAAGGTACCGAGTCCACCCAAAAGGCTGATACCCGTCTGCAGGCAGTCGTCGCGGGAGGCGCACCGTGTGATTTCGATTGGGTCCCCGCGGATGGTCAAGTGATGTCGTACCTGTTTGGTGGTTCGCCTCATCAAAAAGCCGACCTCTATCGTTTAGCAACGCCACTTAACTTTGTGACAAGCGACGATCCACCGGTATTTTTTTGGCATGGCGAAAAGGACGAGTTGGTTTCAAGTTCCAGTCCTCAGCGGATGTCCGAGCGACTAAAACAGGTAGGAGTTCGGACCGAGCTTGTGTTGGTTCCAGGCGCGGGACATATCGGCGCGTTTATGGACGAGCAGATCCCTTTTCGGGCACGCAAGTTTCTCGATCAAACGCTGAAGTCCAGCGGCAAGGATGCGGTGAACAAATGAACGACAACGCGACGGTATCTCCAGATGTCTGAACTCAAAATGCTAGAACGTGAAGAATACGTCGAGCAGGCCCACATGTTCCGTGTGCTTGGCGAAAGACTGCTGGACCATCGACCGTTGCAGGAAGTTCTGGAACAAGTTCGGGAAGAACTGTTGTCGACAACCAAATTGTCTCTTGCCATCGATTTCATGGTGAGTGAGCTCAAGCATAGTGGCTCATTCGCTCCCGCCATGATCCGCCTGCGACACTACTTCACCCCTTTCCAAACGTATGTGATCCAAGAAGCTGAAAACGAGCGGGGCCGCTTCGATATGCGCGTGGCCCTAGAGATTCTTCGAGCCGAAGCGGCTTATCGGACCGATGCAGTATCCCGCCAGGGCATGTTCATGTTTATGTTCGAAGCCCTGTGTCGCAATCGACTGCGGTATGACAAAGGGCTGGAGGCAATTGCCAATGATCCCCTTTTTAACGACGATTGGCGCGAATGGATTTTTACCGTTCGGCGGCAAATCGGCATCGTTGATTTTGCGGACCTGTTGTACGTCCGAAGCGAGTTCTACGTAAAGCGCAAGTCAACGCTGGACGGTATCCCTTACTCGTCCGAAAAACCGATCCTGTTTTCGGAGAAAGATGGCAGGATCGCTTGGGCCAACCGGCGTAAGGATCCGCTCTACTTGTTTGCCGCATTGCAGAGGCACCTGGGTTATCCAACGGTTCCTCGCCCAGTGCGCTACGACGAAACACAACAGCTGTTACCGCAGATTCTGCGGCAGCTGCTCAGGCTGGAGGGGCGCATCAAGCTGCTCGAAGACGAAACACGTGAAGGCATTGACATCACGCAGTTTTATCAGAACCCCAATATGCAGTTGCCACCAGACGAATGAGTAGAATGCCAGAGACCGATCGGGTGGCACGATACGAATCGGTGCCTCTATACGTTGACAAGCTGGAAGCTTATCCCACATACCTTAAATGTTAGTGTCCTGGCCTTTTTCAAATCGGTTAACGCATATGTCTCAAATGTCCATTCGTCAAATGTCCCTGCTTTTTCGGCGCGTTGGATCGTCGTTGAAGGCTGGCGTCGACGTGTTGCGCATCTGGTCTGGCGAAGCACAAAGGAGTTCCCCTGCCGATCGACCTTATCTGCAACGAATATTCGACCGGATCACTGCCGGAGACACGCTGACAGAAGCAATGGTCGCCTGCGATGGGCATTTCCCAAAATTCGTTTGCGAAATGGTGGATGTCGGCGAACGGACGGGTAGGCTCGACGAAGTCTTCACCAAGCTGGCAGAGCATTACGACCACGTGCGGGATTTGCGGAAAACATTTTTAACGGGAATCGCCTGGCCAGCGGTCCAACTATTCGGGGCCATCATGGTGATCGCCCTATTGATCTGGATACTGGGCATGATCCCCCCTGGAATTGACGGAAAACCAATCGATGTCCTGGGTCTAGGATTGACCGGAAACGCCGGCGTTATCAGGTATTTCATCTACATTGGACTGTTTGCGGGGGCCATCGCCTTGGTGGTGCAATCATTGCGTAAAGGATGGTTTGGGTCGTCACCACTTCGAGTTGCCGCAAGCTTACCCGGCTTGGGACATTGCATACATACGATGGCACTGGAACGGCTGACTTGGTCGTTGGCAATGGCGTTGGAGGCGGGGATGGATGCGAAGCGCTCGATCAAAATGGCGCTCCGCAGCACGAACAATCCGCTCTATCTGGAGCATATTGATTCTGTCGAGCAGTCGATTGTTCGCGGCACCGAGTTTCACGAGGCGCTGGGCGCTACGGGTGTTTTTCCAGCCGAATTTTTAGGCAATTTACAGGCGGCCGAACTGTCCGGTAACGAGGTTAATTCCCTTCTTCATTTGTCGCGAGATTATGAGCAGCGGGCCAGGATGTTGGCCGGTACCATAACGGTGATCGGCACAGGTTTGGTATGGGGTACGGTAGTAATTATCATCGTCGCCTTGATTTTCCGCCTGGCATCTTTTTACATCGGTACCTTGAATTCGTTTCTGTAAACCCTGAACCCTGCAGCCTCACCTCTAACCTCTAACCTCCCAAATGGTTAACTGCTTGATCGGGTTGGGATCGAACCTTGGCAGCCGGTCAGAAGCGTTAAGTCTCGCTCTCGAACGATTCAGCCATATACCTTCCGCACGATTAGTGGCGACGAGTAAGTACCGCGAAACATCTCCGGCCGGGGGTCCTGAAAATCAGCCCGCATTCCTCAACGCCTGTGCCCTACTCGACGTATCATGTTCCCCATTTCAGCTATTAGCGGCGCTGCAACAAATCGAAGTGGATCTGGGACGAGTCCGCGAATTGAACTGGGGAGCCCGAACCATCGACCTAGACCTCTTGCTGTACGGCTCAACGGTATTGCGCACCGCGCAACTTGAACTGCCGCACTCGCGGATGTCATTTCGTCGTTTTGTGCTAGAACCAGCCGCGGAGATCGCTCCAGCTATGATCCATCCGACATCCGGCTGGACGCTGTTGCGCCTGTTCGAACATCTCAAATCCTCGGCCAAGTACATTGCTTTGGCTGGCCCGCCTGGTTGCGGTAAGTCCGATCTAGCTCAGAAAATGGACCGTTACGGATTGGCAACGTGGCTGCGCGGGCCGTCAACGGATTCGACTAGTCTCGATTTGAATGGCGAACTAGAATTCGCCCGCCGTCGAGCCAAGGTGGTGGATACTTTAACTGTATCGGCGTCGATCGGTGAACCACCGTATGTCATCACCGATTTTTGGATCGAGCAATCTGTCGTCTATGCACGCCGCGGGCTGCTTTCGATCGACGTCGACCGATTTCTGAACGAATGGGAGAAGTTTAAGGGTGGCCTACCTGGACCCAGACTAGTGGTTTTGTTCGAACCTCTAGGAGACGCGTTGGAAAAGAGGGCGTTGTTCAGTGATTTTCAGCTGCGATCCCTTCAAGCCGGTCAAGGTCCCGTGCTAATCTTACCCAGTCAAGCGTCAAAACCATTGGATCCGCCCAGCGGACGCAGGGGACGGGGTAACGCGGAACACTCGAGCCCTGATCCGCAAGTCCAGCAGCTAAAAGCCGCGATTCAGGCCATGCCATGAATGAAACATTTCCTGATTCCCTTAGGCTGCGGTTATTGCGGCAAGGTGCTGTGGCGCGCCAGCAAATTCGCAACGCCCAGTCCACGGGAAAACGGGTTGGCCTAGTGCCCACCATGGGTGCACTTCACGAAGGGCATCTTAGTTTGGTTCGGACAGCGAGGGAGGAATGCGACGTGGTTGTTGCCACGATCTTTGTGAATCCATCACAGTTTGGACCGCGCGACGACTTTTCCCGGTACCCCCGCAACTTGTCAACTGACCTAGAGATGCTAGATGCGTGCGAAACTGACCTGGTCTTCGTTCCGTCGATCGAGGAGATATATCCACCAGGTTTTTCCACATACATCCAACCGCCCGCCGTGGCTGAACCGCTGGAAGGCGTGGTGCGACCCGGGCATTTTCGCGGCGTCTGTACGGTGGTGCTCAAATTGTTCCAATTGCTGCCAGCGGACTTCGCGTTTTTCGGACAAAAAGACTACCAGCAGTCGCTCGTCGTGCGGCGGATGGCTACCGATCTCAACTCACCGGTGGTGATCCGAGTGTGTCCCACCGTTCGTGAATCGGATGGCTTGGCGATGAGTTCGCGGAATTTATATTTTAACCCGGATGAACGCCAACAAGCCTCGGCAATCTCGCGAGCTTTGCGTGTAGCCGTGGATTCGGTAGAACGCGGCGAACGCGACGCAGGGGTTTTGATTGGGCGTGTTAACGATTCGCTCGTCTCGGCAGGAATTGAACGCATCGATTACGTTGCCATTACGGATACCGAAACGCTGGCGAGCAGCCCAGTTGTCGATGGCCCGAAAATGTTATTGGTTGCTGCATACGTTGGAAAAACTCGTTTGATTGATAACTGCCAGATTGGATAAGACCGTGAAGCGTACCTTGTTCTATATACCATATGAGATTTTTGACTGGCCGCTCTTCGGCTTCGGCTGGGCGTTAGCTATTTGGGCCGTTGTGGTGGTAATCGTTTCGGCGACCACACTTCGTCGACAGGGTTGGAACGATGAAACGCGTGGGATTCTAGGGACGTTGCTAATTTT
>JANNPR010000427.1:0-3087 GCA_031400345.1 Planctomycetota bacterium
GCCGCACCATCGAGAGCGCCCGACTCCGCATCGGTCCCGGTCCCTTCTGTATTGGTCCCTTCTGTATTGGTCCCTTCTGTATTGGTCCCTTCGGTATTGGTCCCCTCTGTATTGGTCCCCTCTGTATTGGTCCCTTCGGTATTGCTCCCTTCGGTATCGTTCCCACCTGTGCCGGTCTCATCCGTGCCGGGCTCACCTGTATTGTTTCCCTCTGTACTACCTTCCGTGCCGCCAGACCCGTCGGTCTGTGAGCCCGTCGTTTGGCCGCCACTATCACCGGAGTTGGTACTCCCGGCGTCGGAGTCAACCTCGCCGGTGTTCTCGCCGTCCGTACCCCCAGCGCTGGCCGCACCTTCTTCACCCGTACCTTCTTCACCCGTACCTTCTGCACTAGTACCTTCGGTATTGGCCCCGCCATCGGCTGCGGCAGCCCCGTCATTTCCGGCGGACGATCCTTCATTTTGTGCGTCACCTTCTCCAGCAGCATTGCCATCGCTGCCTCCGTCAGCTGCACCTGCTTCCTCGTCACCGCCGCCATCTGCTGTCGCATCTGTTGTTGTCGTATTGCCTTCGGTGTTGCCGTCACCACCGCCGGTGGTTTGACATGGTCCCGGATCACATTGGGTGCCCATGGTTTCGCCATCGATGCCCCCCGTCGTTTCGCCGCCAATGCCTTCCGCGTGCCCGCCATAGTCGGTTCCACCGAGTCCCTGGTCCCCAACGTTACCGTTAGAGGCGCCCTGTTCGCCATCTGCGCCAGCCATCTCATCATTCCAGATGTCCCCCAGCTCACTCTCTGCGTTGCCTGTGTGACCGCTCGACGCGGTTCCCGTATCGGTTCCATTGTCCCAACCCCCGTCCGACCCCGCGATTTCATCCTTCCAAATGTTTCCATAATCATCGCTACCGGTGATTCCCAAGGGGAACGCCATGATATTTCCCGGGAGTATCCGGCCAGTCGCGCCTGGGACATCCACGTTTCGACCGGCGTCAGCGCCGGCAACTTCTGCTCCGTCCAAGCTGCCTTCCCAAACAATCGCGTGTGCTGCGGCATCCGCGCCGGCTGACCACATTGAGCTATTGATCATTTGGATAATCAACTGCGCGTCGGAAGGTGTAACCGCTCGATCGCCATTGACGTCGGGAAACAAGCCGGGCGTCAGTGCGGTTTCGGATGATGAAGGAAACTCCGCTTCGCTCAACTGGTTGACCACCAATAGGACGTCTTGAGCAACGACAACTCCATCGTTATTCACATCGAACGCATTCGTCGGATTCTGCCATGGAGCTGGTAGCGAATCGGCATTAAGCGGTTGGCGCTTTTCCAGCCATTCAATGGCGAGCCGTGGCGTGTTGCGGCGCTTGTTGCGCCATGTTTTCCAAGCCTGCGACAGGCGATGCTTGCGAAACCAATTCACCAACGGAGTCTGCCGTGCCATTTTGAAATCTCCTGATGCATTCCCGATAACCGGACCAAGGATGCCCAAGCGGAACCACCACTATACGCCAGTCACAGAATACTACTCTATGGTGGGGTATACTGTCAACACTTAATAACGTTTATGTGTTACTAGTTGTATTAGGTGGATGCCGCCGCCGGCGCCCGCGAATGGGGCCAACGATGATAATGAGGCGTACCAATATGCGGTGTTGAACCGATCTGACAGACAGTCGGTCATGAACTCGGCGGCAGCTTGATGGCGTTAAGCAAACTTAGATTCGCCCGCCGCGACCAGGGGTTAGCAGCTCGCTTGCCCGAGTAGTTTTCGAAGGGCCGTTACACCGATCTCGCCAAGCTGCAGAGCTGGAACTTGCCACATTTGGGGGTTCATCAGTTCCAGTGAGACTTGTCCGTCGTAATTCAGGTCGCGTAACTTTTTGACGATCGGCTGCAACGGGATGTCTCCGTCACCCGGCAAGATTCGATCTGCGTCAGAGGCCAATTCACGGGGTACGTCCGCGATATCGCACAATTGAACGTGGAACAGGTTTTCATTTGTCAGAAGTTCAAGATCATCCGGCTTGGAGGGACCCACGTAATAATGAAACGCGTCTAGGCATAACCCCAGCGCCGGATGTCCGATATCCGCGACAAGTGCCACTGCGGTCTGCAAATTGTTAGCGAAAGACGCGTTCGATTGAAATTCGAGCGCAATTCGTACTCGATGTTGTTCCGCTTGTTTGGCTAAATCCACCAACGATACGCGGACCCGATCGAGATCTTGTTGAGTTAGTGAGCCAACAATATCGCCGACGACCACCAAAGTTCCCACATCTAACTTACTGCAGAGCAGCAATCGTCTGGCTAGCAGGTCCCAGGCTTCCCGCCGCGCCGGTCCTTGGCTGATTAATAGACCGCCTTGAAAACTGGCAACATCACCACGAATATTGTGCGATTGGAGCAGTTCGCGAAACTCCTCGTGAGAATGAGCCGCCAGATACGTTTCCAACTTAGTGAGCCACAGTTCGACGTGCTCACAATGTGCCGCGGAGAAATCTTTGATGTCTTTGGCAAAAGTCGAATTGAGCGTACAAACCTGACTGATTGCCGGCTTCATACCATAGTGTCCAGAAGGAACTGCAGAAATCCCCACCACAAATTTGTCGAGCAGTCACGATTGTAGACGCGTGGATGAATTGAGTGTGAGGCCTATCTGTAAATCCCGATAGGAACAAGGAAGTTCTAAGTGCGTACCGCAATCTACTGCCACTTTGATGTCTTGCAACGCCCGATCGTCGAATTAAAATCGCTCGTTCGATCGAGTCTTGCAAACGGCAATCATCCATACGGAGTCAATTGCATGATGGAGTGGATACGCTTTCGGCGGTTGGTGGGGATGTGCTTTGTGTGCTGTGTGATATCGGCTTCAGGGCGAGCGGGTGATCCCGCGATGCCACTTCCGAAATTAGGGGACGCGATTACGATTAAAGCGGTCAATTTCGCAGAGTATCGAGCTGCTATTGCCAAGCATCGAGGACAAGTAGTTGTGGTCGACGCATGGGCGTCCTGGTGCAGCCCTTGCCTACGTAGCTATCCTCATTTCGTAAGGCTTCACCGGCAATACCAGCGGAAAGGGGTGGCTTGTA
>JANNPR010000435.1:0-5388 GCA_031400345.1 Planctomycetota bacterium
TGGGACGTGGTGGCACGGGACCGGCAGTTGAGCATCTGAGTTGAAGTAGTAGGACATTCCGTGTGCCGTCCACTTACGGCACGCGGAGTGCGCCTACTACAGCGCAGCGTGACCTATGTTTGGAAAACGGCATTTCTTGGCGGTGATTCGAATTTACTGGACAGTCTGATTCTTCGGATCGCTCCGCATTTGTCGCAAGGTTAGAGTTTGCCGTACCAGACACAGGACCGACCGCATGACCGTCGCGCCGGCCCCCAACGGGGTTCTCCGACATTTTCTGGCAGGATCGCAATGGTTTGAGCGCGCGCTGCTGATCGAGATCTTCCTGGCTTGTGCCGTGGCGCTCACCGCAAACTCGGCGGATCCCGATTTGTGGGGACATGTGCAGTACGGTCGTGACGCTTTGCGCGATGGATTGGCTCGTACCTGTACTTACTCCTATACCGCGGATGGGTTTCGCTGGATCAATCACGAAAATCTGGCCGAATATAGCTTTGCCTTCGTCAGCGACACGTTGGGTCCGCTGGGGCTGCTATTTGGCAAGTGCGTGATGGGCCTGCTCATGATTGGACTGCTAATCCGGCATCTGCTGCGGCAACGGTCCGGGCTGATCACGGTGTGCATCATGTCGCTGTTGGTGGCGGTGAGCCTTTCGCATCACTGGCGTATCCGCCCGCAAATCTTTACATACTTCTTTTACACACTCGTAATTGCACTGCTTTCACATTGCTTTCAGGGATGGTCTGGGGGCTGGTATCTCCCCAGATTTTGGCCCCCGTTTTCCAAGTCGCGTCCGCAACTTTCGTACTCGGCGAAGCGACTGCAATTGCTGTGGCTGATGCCGCTGATGATGGTTCTGGCCACCAACGCACACGGCGGGTTCATCGCCATTTTCTGTGTATTTGCCGCTTATCTCGTGATGCGATCCTGGGAGGCTCTGTACTGCCTGGGCTGGTCGGCCTGGCCGCTGGTTGCGCAGTTTGTCGCAATCGTTGTGGTCACGGCTCTGGCAACCCTCATCAATCCGTACGGGTGGGAGTTTCACAAGTGGCTTTACATGGATCTCTCCATTCCTCGTCCGGAGATATTGGAATGGCACCGACCCGATTTCGCGAGTTCATATGCCATTCCACTGATGCTCTTGCTGGCAACGTGGGTGGCTTGCCTGCTGTTCTCCCGCAAGTCACATGATGCGACTCAGCTGGCGGTGTTGGGGTGTTGCTTATTGCAAACGCTGGAGCACTTACGGCACATACCTTTTCTGGCAATTCCATTGGGCTTTTGGTTTGCCACACACTTGGAATCTGTGCTTCAACGCTTTCAAGTTTCGAAATCTGAGACGACTTTTGGACACGATATGTCGCGCGCCATGCGCTGGGTTTTCGCCGGGTGTATCGTGGTGGCTTCCCTCTTGATTGGGTGGAAGTTGCAAACGCGACTAACGGATCTGACGGTAAATCGCGACGAGTACCCCGTGCAGGCCTTCCAGTACATTGCCGACCGCAAGTTGCAGGGAAAGATGGTTTGTACTTTCAACTGGGCCCAATACGCACTGGCTGCATTTGGACCCAAGGCTCCCGGCGAAAAGGGCATCTTAGTACACTCGGATGGCCGTCTGCGAACGTCTTATCCGCAAGAGATATTGGACATGCAGTTTGATTTCATCCTCGGTAATTATCCGGGAATGCGAAACCGCAGCCCTCAGTCACCTCCATGTGACGGGAACCGCATCCTTGAATATCAACAACCAGATTTGGTTCTTCTCGACCGAGGACAAGAACCCGCTCAGAACGTCATGAAGGCCAATCAAGACAAGTGGGTACTCCTATATCAAGACGGATTGGCTCAATTGTGGGGCCGAGCTTTGAAATACGCCAATCCGCACAGCTCCGATTTCATCCCCTCCGAGCGACGTAAAATCACCGACGAACCGCAAACGGGTACGACTAGCTGGCCAGCCCTCCCCATAGCTGCCGCAACCGTAGCAAAGTAAACGTAACCTACTGGTAGGAAGCTGACATGACTTCGCTTGGTACGCAGTCTCTGGAACCGGTAGCGGCTTCGATTTCTTTGCCGGCATACGTCCCTGGTCCCGGAATTCTTAGAGTGGCGCCGTCCGACGCCGACACCTATTTTTCCACTCTCGATCGGGTCAACCAAGGGCTCGACCATCTGGATCGACTTAGCGCCGAACTCAACCCGGAAACCAAGCGACATACGAAAGTGTCAATGGACCGAGCGGGCTATTCCATACCACCGCTTAGCTTTGATCCACCACACGGATTCTTACTATCGATCGTGATTCCCGTCTACAACGAAATGCGAACGATCGAACAAGTCCTGGACCGGGTGTTTGCACTACCTGTGGCAAAGGAAGTCGTTGTAGTTGACGATTGCAGCGTGGATGGCACGGCGAAGTTTTTGCGCTCGATGCTGAGCCGGCCGGGCTTGCGAGTCATCTTCAAAGAGCGAAATCAAGGCAAAGGGGCAGCTCTGCGAGACGGATTTGCCGCGGTTAAAGGAGATATCGTCGTGGTACAAGACGCAGATTTGGAATATGACCCTCGCGACATTCCTAAATTGCTCGAGGCCATTCTGTTAGAGGGCGCCGACGTAGCCTATGGCTCGCGATATCTATTCCAATCCGACGATTTGTCCTGGTTCCATCGTTTAGGAAATGGATTGCTAACCGGCGCCTCGAATTTGTTTACCGGTTTGGACCTGTCGGACATGGAGACTTGCTACAAGGCGTTCAAACGCTCGGTCATTCAGAAAATCAGGTTGAAGCAGGATCGATTTGGTTTTGAACCCGAGATCACTGCCAAGATCGCCAGGCGTAAATTAAAGATTCACGAAGTGCCGATCCGTTATCAGGCTCGTAGCTACGCCGAAGGAAAGAAAATACGTCTGAAAGACGCCGTTAACGCCTTGTATTGTATTGCACGATACGGCGTGGCGGATTGACCGATGCGGTCGCGGCTTACGACTTGTGTGCCACTGGCGGCCGCCGGAGTTGGCTCGGTTTTATCGAAAACGATCTTTCGGCGGCAAGCCAGTGCTGCTTGCGCGAATCCAACCGTATTGCACTGGCTTGCCGCCGAAACGACCGTTGCTGAACATCAAAGCCAACGCCGGCGGCTGCCAGTGGCACACTTCTTGGTCTTACCATCCGAAGACAGACCATCAAACTTTTAGTACCGTGCGACGTCTTTCCGTTCTTCGGACGGCCGAAGAGCACTGACTGTCTCCTGAGCCTTGACTGTCATCATTCGAAGATCGCTGCCGACCGCCAAAAACTGCATCCCCTGACCTGCCCGCTTCAGCGCACCTTCCGCATCCATTTCATGAATCCCAGTGGGCGTGCCGACTTTTTTACCGGCGGCGATCACACGCTGGATCATGGACTCGTGTTGTTCAGCAGTTGGATCGCGACCATCGGGTGTGCGCATCTGAGCTCGCAGGTCGTTGGGACCGATAAAGATTGCGTCCACGCCCGGAAGACTGTAGATGGCTTCGGCGTTCTCCACACCGCGAGGACTCTCGGTCTGTAGGACGACTAAGATTTCGTCGTTGGCTCGCGAGTAGTATTCGCCGGCAGTTGCATCGAAGTTGAGCGAATGCATACCGCCCCCGACGCTACGGTTGCCGACGGGAGGATATTTTGCCGCGGCAATAGCCACTTTGGCTTGCTCGACGGTGTCGACCATCGGGACCACGATACCCCAGGCACCTGCGTCAAGTACGCGTTTGATGTAATGATGCGTGCCTTCGGGGACGCGCGCTAATGGAATACAGCCGGCATCGGCCACCGCGGCAAAGATCATGGCGGCCTGAGACCAGTCGATGGCCGAGTGTTCAATGTCCAGCGTGAGCCAGTCGAAGCCCAAATGCGACAACACACGGCTGGCATATAGATCCCCGAGCGTCAACCACGTTCCAAAGGACGGTTGACCGTTTCGCAACTTTTCTTTAACCGAATTTTTTCGCATCGCTTGGTTGACCTCTGATCATGATGCCAGCGCCAGTGTGCTCGATACCACGTAACGCTGAAGTTTTTCAGAGATGGTGGCACGATGCAAGGCCCAGTATGGGTGGCACGTCCCTGAGGAGCGAGGAACGAGCTTCAAAAAGGGCGTGGTGAACCCAACTACCGCTACGCCATAGTTGGACGGTCCAGGCGAGAACCTCTCTGTGTGCCGCACAATTAAGAAACACGAGCGTGCGTCTGCTCGCCACGCCCTTTTCTTGGTCGTTTAGGCTCCCTTCCTCAGGGTGTGCCACCCAGTTGTGGACGGCACACGGAGTGTGCCTACTACATCAGCGTTGGCTGAATTCATGCACGGCTTCCACCAATGCGATCACATTATCGACGGGTGTTTGTTGCAACACGCCGTGACCGAGGTTGAAGATGTGCCCGGGTCGCCAGGCTGCTTGCAACAACACTTCTTGGGCACGCCGGCGAATCTCTTCACGACCGGCTAGCAGTACCGCTGGATCGAGATTGCCTTGTACGGCTTTGTGATGGCCTACCGTGGCCCATGCGTCATCCAGTCTAACTCGCCAGTCGATGCCGATAACGCTACCACCTGCTTCGGCAAGCGACGGCAAGAGTGCAGGGTTTCCCGTTGCAAAGTTGATCACCGGAACACCGGGCACGATACCTTCGATGATTTGTTGTACATACGGCATGACGTACCGACGATAGTCGCCGGGACCCAGACATCCCACCCAAGAATCGAACAGTTGGACGCATTGTGCCCCAGCGGCGATTTGTGAATTTAAATACAGCGTGACGGCTCGAGCCAGCCGTTGCATCAGTGTTTGCCAGGCTCCTTCGTCGCGATACATCAGAGTCTTGGTGTGTAAGTAGCTGCGGCTTGAGCCACCTTCGATGACATAGCTGGCCAACGTAAACGGCGATCCGGCAAAACCGATAAGCGGAATTTCGTCTGGCAAATCTGCTCGTGTTTGCTTCACCGCTTCCATTACGAACGATAATTCGCCGACATGATCCAGTTCTAGAACTCGATCGACGTCGTTGGAGTCGCGGACGGGATTATGAATGACCGGTCCTTCGCCCTGCTCATACTCCAGCGCGAAACCCATGGGTTCTAGCATGGGCAATAAGTCGCTGAACACAATTGCCGCGTCCACTCCGAGTCGCTTGACTGCCGTTACCATAACCTCGCTACAAATCGACGGACTCTTGCACAACACGAGAAAAGGTGTATGTGCGCGGACACGTTTATACACTTCCATGTATCGTCCCGCCAGCCTCATCAGCCAGAACTAACGTTCACCCGATTCCCCTGGACGCAAGTGAACGCCTCTCGTCTCCACTCGCAAGAGTGAGGCACGAATCTGCCCTCGTACCCTGTGGCAGTTTTG
>JANNPR010000447.1:0-4623 GCA_031400345.1 Planctomycetota bacterium
TACAAGCACAACGCTGTCGCAATTCTGTCGAGGAACAAAAATACGATAAATGCAATTTGTTTTGACAGGACCAAATTGCACACGTCAGAGTGGGCCAACTGCGGAGATGTCTACGATAGCTGGTCGCTCCGCAGTACTTGAGAGTGAGGCACCCCGGCACCCTTGGGGTGTTCATTTTGATATTGCCCAAGTCCAAGTACCTCGATACCTTCCTGGCCCAACGTCGCCGCAGGAGACAGAGCCGGGGTCTGCGTCGTTGTCACCAACACTTCACGCGTAGCCGGAGTGACCGGGATAGGGAATTCCGCGTCTTCAGTTTGAATCGAGTTTGAAAGGAATCTGCATGAACACGGATAGAAAAGTTACGGCGGCCTTTGGGATTTTCTCCCTGGTTCTAGGAATCTCTCTTTGCAGTCGCTCTGGTCTGACACAGGAGTTCAGGGTGAGCCGCGTAGCCGCAACGAACTGCAATGCCGAATCCTCAAAAACAGCTGCACCGACGTGCGCGGACCAATGCATCCCCGTGCTCAGCAAAATTCCGCTCATCAGCCATTGGTTCCGTACATCATCGAACTCACAGACTGCGAAGAACCCATGTGACGTGCTTTGCAGTTCCGACCGCGAATGCAGGGTGGCTTGCAATCATTCCCCGACTGGATCTGAGGCTTATCTGGCGTGCAAGTCTCCAAATTCGTCGGCACAGGTCTCAGAATGCAATGGAAATCGCTGTACCGTCGACCGCCAACTGGCGATGGGACCAATCTGCTGCCCGGACCGTGTCTGCGGTAGTCAGCCGCCGGCTACTTCAGTCCCTGGTCTAGGCCAAATCTTCACGTTCATTACGGCCGACAATGGGCTCGAATTCGACTTCAATTTGGATGCTTCTCAGCCGGCCACGGAAAGCAACTGCGTTGCCGAGCGATCGGAAAAGTGCTGTGACTCCGCCTGTGATTCGCGGCCAGGACGGTCCGCTACGGCCAATCAGGCAATCGCCCTAATCGACCACCCGCTGTTTGACCCCTTGGTCGGGCTAATCACAGACAAGGCTAAGCTGGAGATGGCCCTGGAAATGCGCGAGGAATTGGACGAATTGAAAGAGAATTTCCTAGGCGAATTACTGGAAGCGAAAACCGCTAATATCGAGCTTCAGGCGAAGATCGCCGTAGCGCACGTTCGCCATGAGCTAGCAAAAGAATTGAAAGAAGCAGTAGCCGAAAACATGAAACTGAAAGCCCATCTGGAACTTGCCAGCGAGCGCGCAGAAATACAAAAGGCCGCAGCAAAAATTGCTCTGGAAAACGAATCGCTGAAAACGCGAATTGCGGGACTTGAAAAAGAACTGATCGAAGCCCGGAATCTTGCATCCCGCCCACTACCGCCGTCGCCCTATGCTGTGCCTCAAACAATCCGAAAGTAAGTTCAGGGTTCGGGGTTCAGGGTTCAGGCTGTGACCCCTGCCCTCTAGCCCCTGACCTCTGCTCTAGGTATTGCTCAGGTTCGTGACTGGGGCCGGCCTTCCGTAATAATAGCCCTGCGCCAGCGTGAAGCCCAACTGGCGGCAAACGACGCCTTCGTCTTCGCATTCAATCCCCTCCGCCAGCGGTACCACGCCGAGGTCACACACCATACGGACCAAGGTCTGCAACATCATCTGCCGCTTTTCTGGCGCCAAATGGATATGTCGTATCAATCCCATGTCGAACTTCAAATAGTCAGGACGCACCTCGACAAGTTCCATCAAACGATTCTGCCCGGCGCCGAAATCATCGTAAGCGAGTCCCATTTTCAGGTCGGCCAAAGCGGACCGAAGTTCGTTCATTGCCATTACGTTGGTTACCGACGCTTCGTGGATCTCGAGTGTGATTCGTTGAGTTGGGCTCATCTCACGCAGAGCTCGCATAGACTCGAGTAAACCTGGCTTCACCAATTCACTGGGATGCGTATTAACGAACAGATGAGGTGGATCGTCCCGCATTACGGTAGCGCGCACACCTTCCCAGCGAAACATGCGGCTGAGATCGACTTCCAAATCCAATTGGGCTGCGGCTCGAAACATGGCAGCTGGCATTTCTAAGCCGAACACCTCGCTGCGTCCCAGTACCTCGTAGCCCATCGTGAGCTTGGTGTCTAAGTCCACGATCGGCTGATAGAAGGGAATCACGGCGCGACTCGACATCAGCTGGTCGAACTGCACGAGTGCCAAAGCATGGTCACACAAATCTTCGTGGACGGTCTGGCAACTGGTGTCTGCAAATTGCCGCCGCGCTCGAAATGGCAGATCCGCAAATTGAATCAGGTCATCCGAGTGAATGACGCACTGCCCATGGATGCGTTGTCCATTTACGTAGGTACCATTGGTGCTCCCGACGTCTCGCAACAACAAGTGTTCGCCGGAATCCAAGATCTCGGCATGAAAGCCTGATACCGTGCGGCAGGGTAAGCACAACGCCATATCCGATCGGCGGCCGACGCGAAATGGTGACGTGTGAATCGGCACATGTCGCACCGTCTCTCCGTCTGCGACCTGCCCAGACAACAGCCAGATAGAGTTCGATTTACGTGAACCACTGGTCAGACGCACGTCGCCGTCACGATTTGGTGACCGATCGATGACTGCACGGTCGGAACTACTTGCAATCACGGGCTCCATAATTGTCTTCTCAGTTTGCGCGGGGGGGAATGGTTATACGTGGTTGGCTTCGATGTTGAGCAATATGTCCCATCGACACATTGTGCACATTGAGCAATCAGGGCGCAGGGGAAATCACGGGCGCTGGGGGAATCATGGGCGCTGGGGGAAATCATGGCGGATGTCTCCATGGGAATTCTAGAACGCGAATTACTGGTATTGATGGCGAGTAACACCGCGAGTGGATAACTGCCACCGCCCTTTGCTGTGGTGCGCTGGTTTTGTCGATTGCAAGGATTTTGCACGCGCATTCGACGCGCCCGACACGACCAATTGATAGCCAACCGATAAATGTCTGGCCCGTATAGTCCCCGCTTCGTGACCTAGATTATC
The DNA here is from genome assembly GCA_031400345.1 of Planctomycetota bacterium. Lineage (GTDB taxonomy): Bacteria > Planctomycetota > Planctomycetia > Pirellulales > Pirellulaceae > JANNPR01. The sequence continues at coordinate 3,023 of JANNPR010000447.1, forward strand.
TAGGGTGCGGTGCGCCCTAAGATCCGATTTCCCCCGTCAATCAACGAGGTGCGGTGTATGACATCAGATACACTTGAAATGAATGACAGTATGTTGTCGACCCTGTTATCGGACGACTCCTTCTGGCCATCGCCACCCCGGTCCATTCAAGAGACTGGATTAAGCGAGTCGTTTCTGGAATCGATGGTGTGCAAGCTGTTGCTGGTCGTGGGAACTTGTAGTGGGCGAAACGCGGCAACCCAACTGTGCTTGCCCTTTGGAGCTATCGAACCCTTACTAACAGCCTTGCGCACCCGGCAAATCATCGTGCACGCTGGTTCGGCACCGTTCAACGATTACTACTTCACGCTCACCGAAAAAGGACGCCAGCTGGCGCAGAGCTACACCCGTGGTTGCTCATATGTTGGACCTGCGCCCGTTCCTTTGATGGACTACGTGATCTCTGTCGATGCTCAAGCGATCAGCGCCGAACCAGTCCGCCGCGACAAATTCGAAAGCGCATTTCGCGATATTTCAGTGACCAATGAGTTGTTCGAACTGCTCGGACCGGCCGTGAACTCAGGCGCCGGCATGTTTTTGTACGGTTCGCCTGGCAACGGCAAGTCGACTCTAGCGCGAAAAATTACATTGTGTTTTGGGCAATGGATCTGGCTGCCGCATGCCATCATCGAGGACGGACAGATCATCAAACTGTTTGACTCGTCCTACCATCAGGAAATTAAGACACCGGCCAACGGATTGCTCAAGTCGCGAGAGCACGACCAACGTTGGGTCAAGATTAAACGGCCAACCGTGGTCGTGGGCGGTGAGCTGACGTTGGATGGTCTGGAACTTCGCCACGACCCACGCACCAACATCAGCGAAGCATCTCTGCAAATGAAGAGCAACTGTGGTTGCCTATTGATCGACGATTTTGGACGACAGCGGATAGCGCCAGCGGAACTCCTCAATCGGTGGATTGTGCCCTTGGAAAACCGCCAAGATTTTTTAACGCTGTCGACCGGGAAGAAGGTTCAAGTTCCATTTGAACAACTCATCATCTTTTCCACTAACTTGGAGCCTTCCGATCTGGTGGACGAGGCATTCCTCCGACGAATTCCCTACAAGATAGAGATCGGGGACCCGGACGAACAAGAATTTCACTATTTGGCTGAGGCGTGCGCCACAGCCATGGGATTCGACTATCGACGAGACTCTGTCGAATACTTATTGGCTAAACACTATCGACCACAAAATCGCGCAATGCGGCGTTGCCATCCCCGTGACCTGCTCAATCAAATTCGTAACTTCTGCACGTATCAGAACGTGCCGCTCGAGATGCCACCGGAGTATTTCGACCGAGTTGCCAACAGCTACTTCGCCATGGTGTTAACTAAGAAGTGACGTTTCAGCACCACAGTGTAACAACGGAAGTCGCCAGCTAAATCCGAACGATTGCATAACAAACATGACACTTTGCCAAGCAACTTTTGCACCGATGGTGGATTCCGAGCCCATACCCGGCTATGTGCTCAAACAACGCATCGCCAGCGGTGGTTTCGGAGAGGTCTGGAAGGCAGAAGCACCGGGTGGACTGGCCAAGGCGGTTAAGTTTGTTTATG
>JANNPR010000464.1:0-1754 GCA_031400345.1 Planctomycetota bacterium
CTATGTTTCTGACCTGCATCAACCAACGGACGGGACCATAAGGAAACTCCTAGAGCGCTAATCGCCGCCGATTGTCACTGATTCCGATCAGCGTTGATAAGCGAATATCAGTGTTCCAATTCTTTCCCCCGAGTATTTCAAGATTTCCTACAGATGCATCACGCCCTTCGACGCTCGTTCCTCGCGTCTCAGGGACGTGCCACCCTGGCCTGCTCAAGAGTGACGATTTTGAGGGTCAATGTGTGTTTGCGATTTGCACGGTTTTTGTTCCGTTGCTGATTGTTGTTTGACGTCTACTTCTCGTCGGAGCGACAAGCATTTACCCCACCGGGGTTTCGTCCACTAGCCCAGATAAGGGTTGCTGCGTTAGCGGCTACCCTGGGTTTTAGGTCACACAACAACGCCAACCCCAACGGGGTTGCGGCTGAGTCCGTGTTGGCTCTGACGCAACCCCTTTGGGGTAGACGAAACATTGATTTCGCTTCCCAGGGTAGCCGCTAACGCGGCAACCGGGCTAAGGGCCGCAGCCCCCTTGGGGCAGAAGACTTTTTTTTGGAACAGAATCTGGATAAAACGTCGAGGATTCTGCCCTTGGATCTCGCGCACGTCAGTGCCACCCTGTTCACGCCAACCAAGACTATTTCCAAGCAAAGGCCTGACCAGTAACCTTCTCATACGCTTCGATATATTTCTCGCGCGTTCTGTCGACTACGTCGTTTGGCAAATTGGGCGGTGGGCTGTTCTTATCCCACTTTTGTGTTTCCAACCAATCGCGGACAAACTGTTTGTCGAACGAGGGTTGGCTTCGGCCGGGAGACCATTCGTCGGCCGGCCAAAACCGTGAGCTATCGGGCGTCAGGACTTCGTCGATCAAAATGATTTCGCCGTCGAACCAGCCCCATTCAAATTTCGTATCGGCAATGATGATACCCCGTTTTCGAGCGAATTCTGCGCCGCTGCGGTAGATCTCCATGCTGCGTGATCGTAATTCATCGGAAGTCTCCTGGCCCACGATGTCCACCATCTGCTCGAAAGAAATGTTGATATCGTGGCCGCTGGATTCCTTGGTCGCCGGAGTGAAAATGGGTTGGTCGAGCTGTGAGCCTTGTTTCAAACCTGGGGGCAAAGAGATTCCACAGACACTGCCACTCTTTTGGTATTCCTTCCAACCGGAGCCTTCCAGAAAACCACGGACGACGCACTCAAGCGGCACCACTTCGCATTTTCGCACGATCATGCTGCGGCCCACGAGCTGGTCGAGATCCACGTCCGCAGGTAGCGAAATTCCGCCGAGGTCGGTAGTCAGCAGATGACTCGGTGTGTCGAGCAGCTCGAACCAAAATGCGCTAAGCTGAGTGAGAACTCGGCCCTTATCTGGTATCCCGGTGGGCAAAACCCAATCGAAGGCGCTGATTCGGTCGGTGCTTACCATCAGCAGTTGATCGCCCAAGTCGTAGATATCGCGAACCTTCCCGCGCCGAACAGGGTATGACGTCAATGACGTTTCGAGAAGGGCCGGTTTCATGATTTGGTTTCCTTGGAGTTGACATCGTGTCATCCACTGCGTTTCCGCCACGTTACAAACGATCGCGCGAGTATAGCGTTTACCTGTCTGCTTATTGAAGCAGACATGGTTCGTTTAAGAGTTTTGTGGTGAGTTGTCAGTCCTTTGAATTAGTGATAACTTTACCCATCCGAGATCGGGTCTCGGAGGGTAAGCGAATGGTTAGCGGTCTGACTCGAAATCAGATGCC
>JANNPR010000512.1:0-7683 GCA_031400345.1 Planctomycetota bacterium
CGAAGCATCCGGACAGTCCAATGCATCCATGAAAGGATCGGGTAGCGTTCGAAAAACGAAACGATAGACGCTCCGACGCCGATTGGCCGGGGCATTCACATCGAAGTTCAAATAATCGACATTGGGAGTCACATGTATGCCGGGCGTCTGAATGAACTGTCGCACCGAGGCACCGTCCATCTGAAAATCCAAAATGCCGGCCAATGACAGGATCGAGTCGCGGATCGATTCGGCATCTAGTCGCCGACGATTCGATCGCCATAACCAGCGATTATCCGCGTCGCGCGCCGCAAAGTCCGAGTTGTATTGCGACGACTGGCGATAGGTGGCGCTTAGTACGATGTTTCGATGCAGGCGTTTCAAGGAACCTCGCTCGGACGGCCCGTCGTCTGTTGCGTGGACGGCAGAGTTTCCCTGGCCGCTGATTAAATCCGTCGCCAACCAATCAAGCAGTTCGGGATGGGTTGGCGTGCTGCCCATATAACCAAAGTCGCTACTGGATTCCACCAATCCTTGGTCGAAATGTTGTTGCCAAAGGCGATTGGCGATCGAACGCCAGGTCAACACGTTTCGTGGATGCTGCAGCCAACTTGCCAATCCCGCCCGGCGAGCACCTTCGTCCGCAACATCCGACACAGCGAATGGCGCCGGAATGATCGACAACGCTCCTGGTACCGCTTCCGACATCGGCTTAGTAACATCGCCACGAGCTAGAATGTGGACGCTTCGGGGTTGGGGTGACGGACGGAAACTTCCGTCCGGGACGTAGCGGTTCGTGCCACTATAGACGAGCAGCGGTTGCGGCAACTTAGCAATTTCCTGCGAGAGGTCCTGACCGACAACATAGGCCGCTAAAGTCACTCGTTGAGCATCCGACCGCTCATCAGGCGCACTTCGAAGAATCGTAGCGATCGTCTCTGGGAGAGTATCGGCTTGGGGAGGCAACGGCAGCGGAGTGTCCGTAACCGAAAGTCGCAGCCGACCAATCAAGTGGCCACGTCCATGAGTCTGCTGCAAGTCGAAGCGCAGAACAGCACCGTCAGCTGCCAGCAACGGATCACGAAGTTCAAAGGTCGCTTGGTGTGGCTGGCCGATCTGCGGATGGACGCCCCAAGCGGTATCTGGCTTACCATCGATGGCCATCGCTGATGTCCACCCTTGCTGATCAAAATCGGCCTTGGCATTCTGCAGCACGATCGGCAGAAGATCCTTCGTGGAAGCAGATTTGCAAACAACCAAAAATTCATTTATGTGTAAATTGCCATTATCCTGTCGGCCCGGCCCCTTAAGAGGCAAGCTCGGATCCGTCAAAAGTTCCAAGCGTATGCCCGTGATAAGGGGCAACTGGGCTTGCGCCGTTATGGTGTATGTGTCTTTGTCGTCGCGCACTCCAGTGGACAAGACTGAGTTGTCCGGAAGTCGATCCAGCGTTGCTTTTTGTGCCGTATATTCTTGGGGTTTCAATACCTGCCAACGATTTGCCGATTGGCCGACGGACCGTTCCCAGTCTGAGACTCGTCGCTGAACGTCCGCTGTCAATAATGTCGGGTCCATTGCATCGCCACGCGAAAGCAGCTGCTTCTGCGTTTCAACCAATTCTAGACGTCGGCGGGCAACCAGCGGATCCGCATCGTAGGCCCGATTCGCCTTATCGGTCGACGCAAATACCGCTTGTAGCCCGTAGTATTCCGCCTGCGTAATGGGATCAAACTTGTGATCGTGACAGCGAGCGCAATGAACCGTGCTGCTCGTGAAAGTAGACATGACGGTCGTTACGATATCGTCACGATCGATGTAACGAGCAATCTCTCGATCGATTGTATCCTCGCGAATGTCACGCAGGGAGCTTTCATCCCAGGGACCGGTCGCCAAGAAGCCTGTCGCCCGTATGGCCCACGGATCGTCTGGAAATAAGACGTCGCCGGCAATCTGTTCGGAGATAAAACGCGAATAAGGTGTGTCCTGATTAAATGCGCGGATCAAATAGTTCCGGTATGGCCAAGCATGTTCTCGTGGCCGGTCCTGATCATGCCCATGAGTTTCCGCGAAGTGTACTAAATCCATCCAGATGCGTGCGAACCGCTCGCCAAAACGGGGGCTGGCCAACAGCTGATCGGTCAATCGCTCGTATGCCGCTGGCGAACGATCGCTCAGGAAGGCTTCGACCTGCTCGGGCGTGGGCGGAAGGCCGGTTAAATCGAAGTAGATACGCCTTAACAAAATGCGTGGTTCTGCAGCAGCGGTGGGGGCCATTTTTTCGTCGGCGAGTTTGGCAGCGATATACTCGTCAATCGGCGAATGGCACCAGTCGCGATAGGACGTGACAAAGTGTGGCTCACCCGGCGCGGGAGTCGATTGCGACCGATCACGTCGGAGCCCGATCTGCCACTCTGGCCGGTCCCAGTCGGGACGGGTCGATACGTTCGGCAAGGGACTATAGGACCAATGCTGCGGCCAAACGGCACCGCGCTCGATCCACCGCCTGATTAGCGAGATTTGTTTGTTGGTCAACGACGGCCCTTTTGGAGGCATACGTTCGCTGGAATCGGCCGAACCAACACGCCGAATCATTTCGCTAAGGTCCGGTTTTTCCGGTACGATCGCATGTTTTCCGGAGTCCAGCGTGCCGGTTGCGGACTCACGAGAAATTAGGTTTAACCCACCTTCGGCATGGCCCGCCCCATGACAGCCTAGACACCGCGCCGATAAGATCGGCTGAATGTCTCGAATGAAGGAGACCTCTCGCGGTTCCCCCGCGCAGACACTGACACCGGCCAGCACCAAAGAGACAAACCAGGAAATATAGGTTTTAAGCCGCGATCGCATGCGATCGATTATCTTTCGCGTCGGGACGCGTGTCGATGGGCTTTTATCCTAGTTGACCGTCCTACGAAGCAATTAGACCAAATCCAATTTGCGCCGCACGCGACGTTTGGATGTGACGCACTGTTCACAGATGCCGGTAATTATCAATCGATGAGAACTGACTCGAAAGTTGTGCTGCCGTGCCACTTCGTCACGCAGCGCAATCAGGGCGTCGCTCTGAAATTCGATCAGTCGTTTGCATTCTTTGCAATAGAAGTGGTCGTGCTGCGGATATCCGTAGTCGTGTTCGTAGACCCAGCGGCCATTCAACTGAAATCGGCGTAACAAGCCGGCGTCGACGAACTCATTCAGCGTCCGATAGACCGTCGGGCGGCTGATCTGATTTCTCTTGCCAGCCCCCGAAATCTGGTCGATTAGCGCATCGGCATCAAAATGCTCATGCCGACTAAAAACGTGGTCGAGCAACTGCCGTCGCTGCTGCGTCATCCGCATGGCACGGCTTTGCAGGAACTCCTCAAAGCGTTGCAACGGTGACAGAGCGACATCAACCGAACCGAGCGTATCGTATTCCGACATACCAACTAACCGATTTCATCGAGCAGCCGGTCCAGTGCAATATTTATTTTTTCGTCGGTTTCATACATCCCAGCCGCAATCTGGGCTTTGATAGCGGCAACGCGGTCCGAACGGATTTCGGGCAGGTCTCGCACTCGACTAACTATGTCAGCCTCGCGCGAGATATCCAATTGATCCGCCTCTCGTGATGCCACTGTTTGCCCCGTAGGACTCGATGCGTTTAACCGATGCGGCGAGTTAATTGACTGAGGACCGTGAACGAACGCTGGACCCTGGATTCGCATGTTTCGGCTCCTAAGACAAGTCGTTTCGACCGACATATCTACTCGCAGCTAAGCAATAGCTTAAGCCGGATCGAAAAATCTTGCCACTATTCCAGACAGACCGGAAACCATTAGGCGCGAATCCTAGAACAGGATTCGCCTTCCCAATATACGTTAAAGAAGCTTTCCGTGCCGCGGTCCGTGTCTGGAGAGCACTCCATGGCGAAAGATGTGACTTCGCGACAGCACTCCATTCATCGTCCGTATGGCTTGCGGAATTCGACGGAATCCTACCTGCGTTGCTTTGTGCCAGTGACCACGGATTGCGACGATCGGGGAATTTGTATTGTCCGAAACGCCCCAAACCCATCACCGACAGGTAGCGAAAAGACAACCGAGTTGACCAAGGACCACAAGTATCATTCATCCGTCTTAATCATCATTACGAAGCCTAACGCGTGTGGTTCGCCAACCACGTACTCCGTTTCAAAAAAACATCATTGCGATCGGAAAGCATGCATGGGGCGCGGAAGTGTAGCTGGGATAGAAGAGTCGGGCAAGGTCGAGCGACGGGTTGAAAGGGCTGGGCTGCTAGCGTTGGGTTTGGCTCGCCCGGCTCGGGCGTGAATTATGTCGGTGACCTAAATTGATCGTAGGATGGGCACTCTTGCCCGTCCAGTGCACCCAGAAAAGACGGGCAGGAGTGCCCGTCCTACGACGAAAGAAAAGACGGGCAAGAGTGCCCGTCCTACGAGGGAAGACTGATCCGCAATCTGGAAGTAGTCGGAATACTAACTTGCGCCTACGGGATGGCTATTGGCCAGCGACTCAACGCGGCAATCGTTTGCGCATCTGCTTCGGTAGGGACGATCACGAACGCGGCGTCGGAAGGCACCTGAGCCAACATTAGATCTCCCAAATGACGCCACTCACGTTCAACTGTCCAGTCGATGATCTGTTTACTCCGACGACTGCGTGATTGGTGAAGTTGAAAAAATGGTCGGTCCATTTCGCGCAATTCTTCCCAGTCGTCGTTGTCGCCGTAGATAACCGGTCGCGCGCCCCGTTCGACCAACCAGTCACGGCGAATGCAAATGCCGTATGGCTCAAAATCCCAACGCCCTCGATGCGCGCGGAACACTCGGAGGTTAGCCAGTTCTTGAACTGGGACCGCAGTAAAGCTCACCACATCGAATCGACCGCGGACCGTAGCGTGTGAGGCAATGATGCGAGACGTGGACAGCATGCGGCAAAGTGCCGATAACGTGGTTCTCGGTTCCCGGTTAACACCCACGAGCAGTTGATCCAAAAACTCGCCATGGTCTTCGTCAGGCCACGAGCCGAGCGGTTTTCGAGTGCAATGCGACAAGTAAGCCCACCCCTCGGTTGGCGGTAAACTTGTCAGGCGGGCTTGACGCGGAAATACGGTTGAGCGTGGAACTGTACCCTGGGCTCGCAGTCCTACACCGGCTCCGGGTTCGTACGGAATGCTGTGTATTCTAGCTCCTAGCCGGAGATACTGAGCTGCCACCTCTGGTTCCACAAACGCGTTCCCCTGGTAAATCGTCAGCGAGTTCGATTGCCACACGGGATCGGCTAACCTTGCGCGACACAGCTTGTCGACGTGCCCACCAGTGCGTACATGGGCCGCGAACAAGCGGTCGCTCAAGGCAAACACAACGCGATCGCGGAGCGGCACAACGTCGAGCGTTTCCTTCGCCGGGGACTTAATCGCCGGAGATAGCGACACTCGTTTGGATAGCTCTTCCTCTCTGGGTATTTTTTGCCGTCGCAACTGTTGGAGCCACTTGGTTACGGAACCTCGGTCGTCTTTTGGAGTGTCAATTCTTAATGCAGTTTGACCCTGGCGGGACATGACGTGCTCGATATACATGGCCACGGTAGTCCCCGCCGCATAAAGCAGACCGTCGCCAAGCGTTTTGGCCTCTTCACAATGGCACTTGAGTAAATGGAACCGGGCGGCCGTTGTCGCAAGATCGCGACCCCATCGCGAGCTCACAATGCCGACCCATCGGCCTGCAGGTATACCGGATGGCCACCAAGCGAACACGGATCCGATCCAACTCGCAGCCACCTGCGGCGTTAGTTGTGGTATTCCAATGGTCAGCTGTGCACCGCAACTCCGAGCATTGGATATCCAGTTGAGGATGGCGGAGTTTTGGTGGACTCTGCGGTTTGCCGAATGGCGGACCCAAGACTGTTCCAGCGTCGGTAGAACGTTTTCGCCGTAAGCGAGAGCGAGCGGGTCGGCGAGTGCGGATTCTGGCAAAAATCCCGCTTCCGCTAATAGGTTCCAGAGTTCACGGATGGCGCCGGAACATTCTGACATTTTTGAGAACGATCAGCCTTCGCGAAATCGGTAGCCAACACCTCGGACAGTCTCGATGACTTCGGCTCTATTCCCTAGTTTACGCCGCAATGAGCGAATGTGAACATCAATTGTGCGTTCCATGACGATCGCGTCGTCGCCAAGTGCCGCGTCGATCAACTCCGATCGCTGGAACACTCGACCTGGCTGACGAATTAATGCGTCCAACAGCCGAAATTCGCTGCGGGTCAAGGGCAGAGATTCTCCCTCCGCCGTGGCGCGATGCCTGCGGCGGTCCACGCCAATTCCTAAATGCAAGATTTCATCCGATTCGGTAGAACTCTCCATCTCGCGGCGTCGCACCAGGGCCTTGATCCGCTCCACTAATACCCGGACGCTAAATGGTTTGGTGACATAGTCGTCAGCTCCCATCGAGAAGCCGACAACCTCGTCTGACTCTTCCGCCTTGGCGGTGAGCATCACGATGAGGGTGTTGCGAGTCGCGACATCTGCCCGAAGACGCCGGCAAACATTGAGTCCATCTACAACCGGAAGCATCAAATCCAGCACCACCAGGTCCGGCGATTTCAATTGAGCTTGTGTCAGCCCATCTTGACCGTCGTGTGCGATCAGCACTTCGAAATTCTCCTGTCGCAAGTTGTACGCCACAACTTCGGTAAGGGAGCGATCGTCTTCGATAATCAGAATCTTTGCTTTCGACATGGGCGGCATACGTTATGGGAGGAGCCGATCGAACGGGAAAGTCGCCTCTCCCAAGGAAAACAACCCTAAGTCGGATAAACACCTTCGTGTTTATGGCGGACAATTTCGCCTTCGACGAGGTAGACTACATCTTCGGCGATATTTGTGGCGTGGTCCGCAATACGTTCGATGTGGCGAGACGCCGAAAAGCAATGCAGTGCTGGGGGTACATTGTTCGAATCGAGCTGCATCATATCTTGCAGCTCCTCGATAATTTCCACATTTTTAGCGTCAACGTTTTTATCCATTAACAAGATTTTTCGCGCTGATTGTGCGTCCAGGCTGACAAAGGCATCCAGCGCACTTCGGACCATTTGTGTCGCCATTGTGACCATCATGGCCAACTTGCTTGGAATCGGAAATTGCGGGAAGCAATCTAGCGCTTTGGCTCTCTCTGCAATGTTCACCGCCAAATCCGCGATTCGTTCCAAGTCGTTATTCACTTTCATTACCGTAGCGATCCGTCGCAAGTCGACTGCTACGGGTTGATGTAATGCCAGCATTTTCAAGCATTCTTCCTCGATCGACACTTCGCGACGATCCACGATGGGGTCCGACATAATAATTTCATCGGCTAGCTCAATTTGTCGGTCCACCAGAGCCAGCGAGGCCTTGTCGATCATATCTTCCACGACTGCCGAAAGCCCCAAGATCTGTCGGTGTAGGTTCTCCATGTCTCGCAGCAAATGCTTAGTCATGACACATCCTTGAATGGTTGTGGCGTCCCGGACTACAGGAACGTCGATCGGCAAAGCAACTATTTACACAGGCCGGCCGTTATTGTCCGCCGCGCATGGGCATTTCGCAACCGCATCTCGGGTGACTGTAATCCAGTTACTTCCGTGCAACCGCCAAGGAAAGATAGGCACGAAAGTTGAAGATTGCATGAACGAACGGTGAATTTTTTCGTTGTAGTAGGCACACTCC
>JANNPR010000576.1:0-1710 GCA_031400345.1 Planctomycetota bacterium
CATTCTTCCGTTTGCTCTGGATCAACAAAGTTGGGACGGTCTTCTGGCGGGGACGGGTTCGGACAATTACCAATGGTCCTCCTCCACCTCAACGTTGACGTCCGGTTCGGACGGTATCAAGGAAGTCAATCTCTATCCGCAAGGCACGGGTTCGCCAGGTAACCGCGGCACTATCGACATCGGCAACAGCAATAACAGCACGTGCGATATTTCCAGACAAATCCTTAATGGAATAAATTCGGCCGACTTATCCCATCATGGCGGCAGATTGGAATTCGATTCCACGGGTAAGATTTATCTCAACGGCGATACCGGAATCAGTGCGGGGATCAAAGACGAACTGGCTTCCATTCTCGGACAAACGCGCATCATTCCGGTCTTCAGTCAGGTGGCCGGGCCGGGCAACAACGCCTCGTACACGATTGTCAAATTCGTTGGAGTAAGGATCATGTATGTGAAATTAACAGGAAGTAATTCCAGCAAAAAACTAATGGTCCAACCCGCCAACGTGGTGACTCGCGGGGTGATCCCGTCAACGTCCGGAAGTACATCGAGTGCCTATATCTACTCGCCAGCTTGGCTCACCCGATAACGGCGGTTGCGCTGGAGCTCCAGAAAGAACGTTTCGCTCGACATGCTTCCGGCCTTCCGCATCTGGCCTCGTTCCCATTTCATAGGTGACTTTTCACAGCCGCGACGCTATCGTGATAGCCTGCATTGCAACGGACGTTTTCGCGCGCTGGCGACACTCCCGTTGCATTCGCGCAGCATGGCTCTTACGTTGTCTACGACCACGACTCTGTGAGTTGGGTTTAGCATCGCATTCATCCCTGATTGTCACCTTCCATCCCGCCGCTGATTGAAGTCACTAAATGTTGGCAGAACGAAACCGTTTTCGAGTGATCATTGTTGCGATTGCGCTGGCGACCAGTTCAGGACAGGCTGCGGAGCCGTCCTTTCAGCTGAATTTGCGTAGGCGAGCGGAATCGCCGGCGGGTAGCGGCCAGTTCCCGAGCCGGACGACCTCTACGGAGTGGCCTGCCGAGAAAACAGCCGTCGTGATCTGCGATATGTGGGACGATCACTATTGTGTCGCGTCGGCTCGGCGCGTCGCCGAAATGGCGCCCCACATGAATCGTGTGATCGGACAGGCCCGTAATCGGGGAGCTCTCATCATTCACTGTCCCAGCGGATGCATGGACAAATACGAAGGTCTTCCACAACGCGAGTTGGCGAGGCAAGCACCCAAGGTCGAAACCAAAATAGAGCTCAAGGGATGGTGCTACCTCGACAAGGCGCATGAACCGCCGCTACCTATTGAAGATTCGGAACCGTGCGATGATGAAAAGCCCCGCGAAAAGATACGCTTTTTCAATCATCAGATTAAAACGTTGGAAATCAAGCCAGGGGATGCCATCACCGATAACGCGGAAGCGTACTACCTGATGAAACAACGGGGTGTCCAACACGTCATCATCATGGGTGTGCATACCAATATGTGCGTCCTTGGTCGACCATTTGGCATTCGCCAGCTGGTGTACCAAGGCATGGACGTGGTGCTGATGCGAGATATGACCGATTCGATGTACGATCCGCGTCAGCGTCCGAACGTCAGCCACTTTGCCGGCAACGCCTTGGTGTTCGAACATATCGAGAAGTACTGGTGCCCCACCGTGACCAGCGCCGACATTCTGGGCGGCGCGCCATTTC
>JANNPR010000578.1:0-4333 GCA_031400345.1 Planctomycetota bacterium
AATTGCTCCCTTTCGCGCGACCGGACGAAGTCGTGACAGTTGGCGAAGGGCAAACGCTGCTGCAGCGGGCCGATGCTGTCGCCAAATTCGTGGGGCTCAATCCAGGTCGGTTGTTTCTCCAATATGAAGGGATGAACCCCTCCGGAAGCTTTAAAGATAACGGCATGTCGGCGGCGTTCACGCATGCCAGAATGATCGGAGCATCCCGAGCAGCTTGTGCATCAACCGGCAATACGAGTGCCTCACTAGCGATGTATTGTGCTGTAACTCGCTTAATGAAGGCAGTTATCTTCATTGGGTCCGGAAAAATTTCGTATGGGAAACTATCGCAAGCGTTGGATTATGGCGCACTGACAATCCAAATCGCCGGAGATTTCGACGATGCGATGCTACGTGTTCGAGAGATATCTCGCGACCTGGGCATTTATTTGGTCAACAGCGTCAATCCCTTTCGCCTGGAGGGACAGAAAACGATCATGTATCGGGTCCTTGAGGCTTCTCGATGGGCGCCGGCGGACTGGATCGTGGTCCCGGGTGGGAATTTGGGTAACTCCAGCGCGTTCGGTAAAGCATTTGCCGAGTTGAAGCAACTTGGCTTGATCACCCGGATCCCGAGACTTGCGATAATTAATGCCGTAGGCGCAGATACGCTGTTTGAGATTTATCAGCAACGGGGTCTTAGGTGGAATGACGGCGATTCGACTGAGACCGTCACCCAAGACTACTTCCGTAGTTTGGACGAGCAGCACAAACGGGCCTCGACTATCGCCAGCGCGATCGAAATTAACCGACCTGTCAATTTACGCAAGTGTTTACGGGCACTCGATACCTGTGACGGAGTGGTGCGCACGGTTAACGACCAGGAGATCATGGACGCGAAAGCCCAAGTAGGAGCAGGCGGCTTCGGATGTGAGCCGGCTAGTGCAGCGAGCGTCGCAGGTGCCCGACTACTGCGACAGGAAGGCGTCATTGCGCCGAGCGATCACGTCGTATGTATCCTCACGGGTCACCAATTGAAAGATCCGACCGCAACGGTGGCCTACCACACGACAGATCAGGAACAATTTAATAAAGTGTTAGGGAGTCGTGGCGTCCGCCGTGCATCGTACGCCAATCGCGCAGTGGCGGTTCCGAACGATCTTGGTGAGATCATCAAGGCCATTCAGCTTTATAGCTAACCATGTCAAAACTGCTTCTGGCAATACACGGAGCGGCCGGCCGAATGGGGCGTCGGCTCGTCGCACTGGGAAGTGCGGATCCCGAAGTGCAAGTTGCCGCGGCACTTGAATCAGCCCGGCATCCTGATCTGGGAAAAGATGCGGGCGAACTCGCCGGCGTGGGGACTTTGGGTGTTCCCTTGTCGTCCACGCTAAACACCGAGGTGGCGGCGCTGATTGATTTTTCCGTGCCTGAGGCAAGTGCCGCAGTTGTCGAGAAATGTGAGGAACGCGGCGTGCCACTTGTGGTAGCGACTACTGGCCTATCCTCTACACAACGTGATCGAATTTCACAAGCGGCAGAACGTATTCCGGTAGTTTGGTCGCCCAGCATGAGCATGACCGTTAATCTGGCAATGAAGCTGACGGCGATGGCTGCGAAAACTTTCAAGGATCAACCCACCGGGGCTGATGTGGAAATCATCGAACGTCACCATCGCTTCAAGGAAGATGCTCCCAGCGGTACCGCCCTTCGATTCGGCGAGATCATTGCCGACATCATGGGCCAAACGACTCACCAACACGGCCGGGAAGGCCAAACGGGCAAACGGCCACATCAACAAATCGGTTATCACGCAGTCCGAGTGGGGGACAACCCAGGTGAGCACACAATCATATTCGGGCTGCTGGGCGAGACTTTGGAATTGACCGTCCGTGCATCCAATCGCGATTGTTATGCTGTGGGCGCTCTTGCGGCCGCCAAGTTCGTTGCAAAGCAACGACCGGGCCTTTACAACATGTACGACGTGCTGGGGCTAAAGTAAGTCGGAACTCAGAAGAAATTATTCTGCACTCCAACCCGACGCGCGAGCGAGGTCCACTAGAATTGCCTCGCTTGCGCGTCGGGTTGGTGTACCTTTCAATGCGTTCCGACTAGCGTCGAGGTTCGTGTCCATGGCAAAATGCGAGCAAGGGTATTTGTGCGATGTATGTGGCGCGGATGTTGAGGAACTCGTCGACAGCGATCTTTATTTGCGATTTGTGATTGGATTTGTGGATCCGGAGATTCTGCACACGACTGCCGAACGACACATTCGTTGCAACCCTGCGCTGGCCCAGTTTATCGTCGATTCGGAGTTTCCTACGATTACCGTAGAGGGGCCCTTCGACAAAAGGCAGATGGACGCCGATTTCGTTCAGCGGCGCGAAGCACTGGTGACTCGGGGGTGGCGGCGATTGCGCGAAGTCGTAAAGGCAGAGTTGGCAATCATCGAGTATCCACTGCCAGAAGTAAGAGAGGCATTAGTCACTCGTGTTGCTGGGCCGCAGGGCAAAGCCTAGTGGCAGCAGTTCGGCCATGGAGAGGTCCCCAACCCCGTCGACAATCACAATGCATGTTGACTTGGAGAACTCGGCGATTACCTGCCGACAAGCGCCGCAAGGAGTGCGCGATTCTGTCGGCGCATTCTTCGGTGCATCGAGGCAGACCACGCAAACCGCATCGATCTGCTGATTTCCCGCCGCGATGGCCGAAAAGATTGCGATACGTTCCGCACACACCGTCAGCCCGTACGACGCGTTTTCGACGTTACAGCCTGTAAACAACGCACCGCCCGCGATGACAGCAGCCCCAACTCGGAACTTTGAATACGGGCAATAGGCATTTAAAGCCGCTTGTCGCGCTGCAGTTTGAAGTCTACTGCGATCCGCTGCGGTCAGCTTCGTCGGCGATTTTTTCCGCCGCACTTTTCGTTCCTCTCCTAAGGCGTGGTCCGAATCCCCATTTTCTCTTCTTCTTCCTCTTGGATAATGATGCGAGGGGTGACCATCATCATCAAGCTGTTCGTGGTCCGCCCGATGCCGACATTACGGAACAGCCGACTTACGTAAGGTATTTTGCTAAGCATTGGCACACCCGCTTCATTTCGTCCTTCGCTCAACCTCTTAATACCACCCAACAGGATCGTGCCGCCATCGGGCACGCTCACGGTGGTGGAAATGATCGTCTGTGAAACGGTTGGCAATTGTACTGTGGTACCTTCTGTGGTCGATGACACGTTGTCCTTATCACCGGTTGGTTCCCCAGCGGGATCGGTGACACTAGTACCCGAATTCGAGGTTCGGCGGCCGGTAAAAGTGAATTCTTTTACGTCGCTGATATGACTGAAGTAGGGAACGAGTGTCAATCGCACAAAACGGCGATCCGACGAAACGACCGCCTGCACACTCAGTGAGGTTCCTTCATGGACGACCGCCACCACCGGTTGGTGTGCAGCTGCGAAGTCGCCGACGACTGGAATGAGCCCCGTTACGAAGGGCCGGGTGGCCCCGTCAAACACCGTCGCCAACTGCCCATTGAACAAGGTAACTTTAGGGGCCTGCAGCACATTGCTGCGTGTATCCCCCTGAGCGGCCTGTAACAAGAAGAAGACTTCGATATCGCTCAGAATGGCGAAGCCAAAATTAGCAGCGTTGGCGGGCGAAAAACCTCCGAAAGGAGGGACCGCAACTCCGAAGTTATCCTGCGTGAACTGCAAATCTAGGTCCTGTGTGAAATTTCCAGTCGGGTCCAGCCCCACCACCGTGCTGGGACCGCTATCTTCCGCAGGGCGGCGGCGAGGTGCGTTATCCTCAATGTTGAAATCGAAATCCACACCCACACGTTCAAAGAAATCGTCACGCAAGATCATGAAGCGAACTTCAATAGTCACTTGCAGATCTTGCAGACGGCGTAGCTGCTCCAACAAATCTGCGATCTGTTCGTGAACGGCTTGAGTCTGGCTAACTACTAGGCTTAAATTCGTATCGAATTCGGAAACGGCTCCCGGGCCACCATTATCTGTCCAGCTATCCGGATCGATCGTCGTCGTAATCAACTCAATAAGTTGCGTAAAATCGGCCAAGGCCGCGCCCCCCAGGCCTCCAGGGCTGCCACCCGCGATTCTCGGCACGCGGGAGCTCATCCCAGATGCTTTTCTGTTTAACTCCCCTGACGTGCTCATCATTTGCGCTAAGACATTGCGATTCGGCGCCGAACCCGCACCGGTCTCCGGATTCACCATCGGCACACCGCTGCCGTACCACTGAGGGCCTCCACCGTAACCGAGATTGCGGTGTGCCTCCTGAATCGCGCCTGGAAGCCCGATGTTGTAGTCGGGCAAAAAGTTCGGAATCGG
>JANNPR010000595.1:0-5277 GCA_031400345.1 Planctomycetota bacterium
GGGATATTCCAGACGAAGTTGGTGGCGCCGCCGAACAACATATTAACAACTCCTTTGGAGACCAAGGCCGCGACTCAACGCCCGGCACAACCACGATTTTTTACAACTTCCGGCCCGACTATGGGCGCGATCCGCAAGGCGTGGCGTTGCTGAATGCCATTACACCAGAACAGCGCCAACGCGCTCGCGAGGCGTTCAACTTGTGGGGCGAGTATCTCGGCGTGCAGTTCCTCGAATCCGACAGAGAGGGTCTCACCATCGCCACGGGCGATTTGCGAGCCTTAGATACCACTCAAGCGGATGTGTTGGACTACAGGTCGTTCGATTTCCGAGTGCGAATCGATCCCAAGTTCGCCCAGGGGCTTTTGGTGTTGGATAGTTCGGTCCAATGGAATGACGATTTCGGTCAGAACTGGTTCCGAAACTCGATGGTCGGCGTTGGCAGCATGTTGGGCTTGGAGCGGGCGAACGACTTGCCTCGCTCAACGATGATGGCGTTTACGTCTTCCTTTAGTTTCCCCAATGCGCCTACTCCAGAACCGATATTCCCCGGCAATCACGACATCGTTCATGGCCAGCACCTTTACCGGCCGGACGGTACGGACATTGATTTTTATCGCTTTACGATTGATTTAGAAGGCGGAAAGGCCGGCCTATTTACCGCCGAGACATTCGCGGAGCGTCAGCCGAACTCGAGCTTGCTCGATACCGTTCTATCGTTGTACCGCGAGAATTCCGACGGTACGCGCGAATTAATTGCCCGCAACGACGACTACTACAGCCGAGACTCCTTCCTGGAAATGACACTCGGTGTGGGGAGCTATTTTATCGGCGTGAGCGCAACCGGTAACACCAAGTTCGATCCGACCGTGGAGAATTCCGGAAACGGCGGACGCAGTCAGGGACCTTATGAACTGCGACTGAATTTTCGATCTCAGGTGGATGAGAGCGATGCCATTCGAGACGCCGATCGAATCCCCACAGTTCTCGACGGGGACGACGATGGTGTGCCGGGTGGTACTTATAACTTCTGGTTCCAAACGGCAGCTCTGAACCGCGTATTAGAAGTGACGGGCAATGGGCGCACGTTCAAGGACGGTCAGATCCTGACCATGACGAGCAGTCAGGGGGTCGTCCGGCGATTTGAGTTTGACAACAACAATGCCACAGCCGCTGGAAACATCCGTGTTTCGTTCAGTGGCACGACTACACCGGCACAAATGGCTCAGACTTTGGCTAATGCTATCTTGGGCGCTGGCATTGGTATTAACGCGACTCCGAATGGGAATCGGATAACGCTGGACGGTGAACGCTCTATCGTCCTGAGTAACGCCTTCACCGGAATTGAAATCAAAGGTAGGACTATCTTTGTAGATAAGAACGCCGGACCGAACGCGGATGGTTCATTGGGGCGTCCATTCAATAACATTGCTCGGCTAGGAATTACCAACGCTTTCGCTGCCACACATCCCGGCGATATTGTACGAATCGTGGGTAACGGCGGTGCTGACGGTAATTTGTCCACGTTGCGAGACAATGTGCCTTATGAAATAGGCTTCAGCACATTATCCGGACAGATTCTGACCGACGGTTCCGAAATGGCGGTGCCCAAGGGTGTTTCGGTGATGATGGAACCGGGCACCATCTTCAAGATGAGGCGTTCGTGGGCCGGCGTTGGCAGTTCGTCGCTGCTAGTCGATCGCAGTGCTGGCACGCTGCAAGTTCTAGGAACGCCAAAGAACAACGTCTACTTTACATCCTGGTTGGACGAATCCATCGGTCGCGATACTCACCCTCCAACTACCGTTCCGGCGCGGGGCGACTGGGGTGGTTTGATTTTCCGCAATGACCTCGACGTGGCGGAAGCTCGTGCCAACTTGGAAGACGAGGGGATTTTTCTGAACTACGTCAATCACGCTCAGCTGCTTTACGGCGGTAGCGGTGACGTCGTTATCGATTCCGTACAACAGGTCGTCAATCCGATTCAGATCAGTCAAACCCGCCCCACGATTTCGCACAACTTAATTCGATTCAGTGCTGATTCTGCGATGTCCGCCACGCCAGACAGTTTTGACGAAACAAACTTCCACGCACCCAAATTTCAGTCTGCTGGTGTATTCACATCCGATTACGATCGCGTTGGCCCCGAGTTCAATAGCAACCGATTGGTGGACAACTCGACTAACGGCTTGTTCATTTTGATCGACACTCCGGCAGGTGACGTATTACAACCGTTGACGGTGCCGGGGCGGTTTGACGACACGGACGTGGTGCACGTCATTGCGGAAAATCTGTTCATTCGCGGTAGTGAAAGTGCGCCCTTTCTTGACTTGGCGAGACCGGCTGTCGACCTGATAACCTATTCGCCACGGACGGGGGGTGGCCTTCCAGCTGGCACCTATAATTACAAGCTTACGTTCGTCGATCGCAACGGTTTCGAAGGGCGCGCTTCAAAGGCCACTCCCAATGTCACGATCGCTGGCGCAACGGCTACGATTCAACTCAATCAACTGCCGCCCACGACGGGCGATTTCGTCAAGCGGCGGATCTACCGTACTCATGCTACGGCCCGCGGCGTATACACGTTGGTGGCCGAGATTGATGCCTCAGACACCGTTTATACCGACACCGGTACTGCACTAAATACAACTCTTCAACGTGATCCACCCGAGGTCGCCGGCGTGCAAATGGCGCCGCAGGTGCGAGGTTCCTTGGAAAAGGGGATTTACAACTACCGCCTTGTGTTTGTGAACGCGGAGGGTAGTGAAGGAGCATCGTCAGACGCGACAACGAATATCAGCATCGACGGCCTGCCGACTCAGGGCGGTGTCTCGCTCACCAATTTACCTGCAGCCACGGGTGGTTTCGTTTCTCGTCGTCTGTACCGCAGCACCGAGGGAGGGATTAGTCCGTACAACCTGGTTGCCGAACTTGACGCGACCAGCGGCACTTATGTGGATGACGGTTTTACATTGGGTGGTCTGTTGGACGCTTCGGCGTTTGGAGTTATCCGCTCACGTCCGAGCGCCCGCTTACGAATTGATCCAGGGGCAGTTGTAAAGTTGGAGGGTGGCCGCATTGAGACCTCTTTTGGTGCTCAGTTGTTAGCCGAAGGACAAGATGGCCAGGAGGTGATTTTTACTTCGCGAATTGACGACCAATATGGCGCCGGAGGCACGTTTGATACCAACGACGATAACCTCCAATCACCGGCAGAGAATCAGCCACAACGCGGTGATTGGGGCGGCCTGTACTTCGGACATCTAAGCTCGGCAAGTATTGACCACGCGGTTATTTCTTACGGCGGCGGCATCAATCGGAGCGCGGGAACATTCACCGGATTTAATGTCATAGAAATCCATCAAGCCGATGTACGCATCACGAACAGCACTATCGAAAACAATGAATTAGGAATCGGCGGGCAGGGACCTCTGGAAAGATTCGGTCGCGGATACAACCGACCGGCCGTAATCTTCGTCCGCGGATCGCAGCCCATTTTGGTGGACAATATCATTCGCGATAATTTTAGCCCGGCCAACGCAGGCAATAGTAATTCGATTGCCGCCATTACGATCAACGCCAACTCGTTAACGCATGAGCTTCTGACCGATACCGGCCGTGAGACGGGAAATATCAGCCTGGTCCAGCGTTTCGGTGACAATCATGGCCCCCTGGTACGCGGCAATCGTCTCGATAACAACGGCTTGAACGGCATGGTGGTGCGTGGTGAGGAGTTGACCACGCAAAGCATATGGGACGATACCGACATCGTGCACATCCTCACCAACCGGTTTGACCGAGGTCCGGACGTTCTGAATGCTTTTCAGACTTGGGCCTTTGATGAAATCGTCATTCCGGAATTCCACACTTACGGCGGATTGCGCTTGCTAAGCAGTCCTTCCGAGAGCTTGGTGGTCAAGCTGGAAGGTGCGGGCCACGTAAACAACTTAACCAATCTCAACCCTACTAACGGTGCGGGATTTACTGCCACCGGGCGTAGGTTGGGTATGATCGATCGCTTTGGTGGAACCATTGAGGTCACAGGCCAGCCCGGTTTCCCTGTCGTTCTGACTTCCATCCACGATGACACCGTTGGCGCCGGCGTACGACCCGACGATAAGCCGCAGAAGGACTCCAACAATAACGGGATTGCCTCCATTCCCCGCCCTAACGATTGGCGCAGCGTGCGTCTCGATCAGCTTAGCAATGACCGCAATGTCGAGGTGGTACTGGAA
Organism: Planctomycetota bacterium; assembly: GCA_031400345.1. Lineage (GTDB taxonomy): Bacteria > Planctomycetota > Planctomycetia > Pirellulales > Pirellulaceae > JANNPR01. Next base: position 4,236 of record JANNPR010000595.1, read on the forward strand.
CTGGAGCATCCCGACGAAACGGCACCGGGGGTCAATGCGTTGGCCACGTCCGCGCAAAACATCGGCACCTTGGCACCCTCGGAACGGGGCGGCGATGAGAATCGACGGCTTGGTTTTGAACTGCACGGATTTTTGAATGAGCCGGATGACATCGACGTCTACAGCTTCCGTGGCACGGCCGGAACGGAAGTCTGGATCGATATTGATCGAACGACTTACTCATTGGATACCGTGGTCGAGTTACTAGACGCCAATGGAGTCGTTTTGGCACGCACGAACGATACTCTTCAGGAAACGAACGAGGTGGAGTTTGTATCACCGCAGCTGCCTGCGAACTTGGTGAATCCACTACAAAAGTCAGCAGAACCCTACTATCCGACTCATGCCTCTGGTGTGCCTAAGGATTTTTATTCCACAAATCCCCGCGACGCGGGTATGCGGCTGTCCTTGCCCGGGGTAGCTGGCGCCGAGAACAATTACCATCTCCGTATCCGCAGCAATAATGGCTTGACGTCCGGTGTCTATCAGCTTCAAGTCCGCATTCGAGAAAAGGATGAGGTTCCCGGGTCGACAGTTCGTTTTGCCGACATCCGCTATGCCAACACCGGCATCGAAGTGATTGGATTGCCGAAACACTCGCCATTGCTTGGCGAAGCTCAAGAGGATGAGGAGACGGGTGGGTCCGCCAGCAATAATCAGATTTTTGAGAGCCCCACGACGCCTGGAAACCGCCCGCAAAATATTGGCAATCTTCTCGGATCGGATCGGGGAGCCTTGAGTGTTGCAGGATCGATCGCTGGTTCCGCGGACGTGGACTTTTACAGGTTCGATGTGACATATGACGCTGTCACTAATTCCACCACGCATCATGGCGCCGCGGTATTTGACGTCGACTACGCCGATAGTCTGCTGCGCCCCAACACGATCATGTCGGTGTTCGATATAAGTGGTCGGCTGGTCCTGATCGGTCGTGACTCCAATATTTCCGAAGATCGTCCGGGTCCCTTGGCGGGCGCGGACCTAGCCGACTTATCTCGAGGCA
>JANNPR010000623.1:0-6181 GCA_031400345.1 Planctomycetota bacterium
GATGGGTTGCGTCAGCGATATATTGCCAACCGCCCCTCGACGCCAAACCTAGGCCGATGAGCAGAATCACGTGTAACGTGAGCGACATGATTGCGGCTGTCACCCGAACCCGGTTGTCGGGGCGATGAACCTTCGTAATGATTGGCGGCTGATCGGAGATCGTCAGTCGTGTCAGTTTCGGTTGCATGTTAGGTAATTTGGCCCGCACAATGGGCCTCCCGAACGAATTGTGGCATTGTGAACGCGATCGGCGGTGTACCCTACCCGCGATTATAACCAGGCTCTTATAATCGACGAAAATTCACCTTCCATACTGCCCCTCGCCTTGCGTTAACCAATGCTGAATGAAAGTTGCTCGTGGATCCGAGCAAGGGCTTGACTACTGCGTCCGGCGGGGCGTCACGGAGAAACATGCGTTGCAGATTATCTCGTACCCACATCCGACTCTGCGTCACCAATCTAAGCCATTAAAACGGGTTGACGCAGAATTAGTATCGATCATTAGGCGGATGTTTGAGCTAATGTACGAGGCCAAGGGAATCGGTCTGGCAGCAAATCAAGTCGATCTTCCATTGCGGTTTTTCATTGTTAACCTGGAAGGTGACCCCGCCAACGGCGAAGAGCTTGTATTCATTAACCCTGTTGTCTCGCACCCCAAGAGTAACAGCGAACAAGAAGAGGGATGCCTAAGCCTTCCGGGAATCTATGGCCACGTCGTGCGCCCAAAGCAAGTTCGCCTTCAAGCGTATAACCTAAACGGCGACGAGTTCAACGCCACCATTGACGGCATGTTGGCTCGCTGCGTCCAGCACGAACTCGACCACCTTGACGGTATGCTCTTCATTGATCGAATGGCTCCTTCGGCACTGGCCGATTTGCGGGAGGATTTGGACGACTTTGAAACCGATTTCCAAAGCAAACGCTCGACAGGCGAGGTTGCCGACAACGAGACGTTCCTAGCTCAATTGGCCGTCTGGGAGCAAAAGTACTGCACATAAACAGCCGCCGTCTGCTCAATCCGGGAATTAACTTCCTCAACCATTTTCCAACGTTGTCGTTATGCGCCTCGTCGTGATGGGCACCGGACCGTTTGCCGTGCCGATGTTTTGTTCGTTGCTGGAATCGTCTCACAAAATTGTGGCGCTGGTAACTCGTCCAGTTCCGCCGGCTCGTGATCGTCAAAAGGCTTCGCCGAACCCAATGCGGGATGTCGCCGACCAACGGAGCTTGCCAACCTTTTCCCCCGAAAGTGTCAATTCGCCGGAATCACAAGCGATTCTAGCCGACTGGGGCGTAGATTTGTTTGTCGTCTGCGACTACGGCCAGATTCTCAATCGAGCCGTGCTCGGCCTGTCCCGACTCGGAGGTATAAATCTTCACGGTTCATTACTTCCCAAGTATCGCGGAGCGGCCCCAATAAACTGGGCGCTATACCACGGCGAGATCGAAACCGGCGTTACGGTCATTCACATGACGCCCAAGCTTGATGGGGGTCCCCGTTTGGCATGGCGAAAAACGCCGATCGGTCCTAATGAAACTACGCCCGAGCTGGAGTCTCGCATGGCGGAGTTGGGGATCGAACTCGTACACCTTTCGCTTCAACTGCTCGACCGATGGGACGGGCGGTCCACAATTGGCGAGCTGCAAGATGTGGCGGCTGCTACCCGCGCTCCGCGTCTGAAGAAAGACGACGGACTCGTGGATTGGAAAAGACCCGCCACCGCGATCTTCAATCAGGTCAGGGCTCTAAAGCCTTGGCCGTCGACATTTACATTTATTCACGGTTCTGCCAAACAGCCGATGCGCCTCATTCTGGACCAAGTGCACGTGGTCGATCAGATGTCAGCCGATGCGGCGGTACCCGGCAAAGTTGTAAACTGCGATGGGAAGAACTTATTGGTGGCCACCGGAAGCGGGACATTATCCATCGATCGAGTTCAACCGGCCGGAAAACGAGTCATGACCACTAACGAATTCCTGAATGGATACCCCTTGCGCGCCGGTGACCAGTTCGGGACCCGCCCAACTTAATTGGAGAAGACAACGTGAAAATCACCCAAGTTATCTGCCAGATTCTGCGTATTCCCCAGGTTCAAGCTAAGACGGCCAGCAGCCAAGATTCAGTCTTAGTAAGGATCCGCACGGATGATGGCTTAGAAGGACTCGGCGAAGCCGACTCGTCGCCCGAGATGGTCAAGGCGGCGATCGATGCGCCATTTAGCCACAATATTGCCTGCGGGCTGCGAGGCCTGTTAGTGGGTGAAAACCCACTGGAAACAGACCGCTTGTGGCACCACATGTATCGCCGAACGATGTATTGCGGCCGCCGGAGCATCATGATTACGGCAATGGCCGCAGTGGACATGGCGTTGTGGGACCTTAAGGGCAAGTACTTCGGACAGCCCATTCATCGTTTATTGGGGGGTAAATATTTCGATCGAATTCTGTCGTACGCTTCGATCCTGTTCGGACGGGATGGTGCCGAGACGTCCGATATCGCTCGTCGCTGGCGAGAGAATGGCTATCGAGCAATCAAGTTTGGTTGGGAACCTATGGGGTCCGACGAACGTTTAGATATTGATTTGGTACGTGGCGCGCGACAGGGCATTGGCGATGAAGCGACCCTTTTGATTGACGCGGGATGTGTCTGGGACGCTCGGACGGCATTGCGCCGCGCCAACGCCTTCCAGGAATTTCGGATTGGTTGGCTGGAGGAAGCGTTACGGCCCGATGACGTGGAAGGTTATCGCTGGTTACGCGATCGGTCCCCCGTTCCAATTGCAGGAGGCGAAGAAGAATGTGGTCGGCAGGCTTTCGCTCCTTTGATCGACCAACGGGCACTCGACGTCTACCAAGTTGACATTTCACGCAACGGATTCACAGAAGCTGCCTACATTCGGCAACGCGTGGAAGAAATTGGAGCCCTGCTTTGCAATCACTGCTATACCAGTCCCGTTACCGTGGCAGCCAGCTTGCACTGGCTGAGCACTTGTCGAGATGCATTTATTTTCGAAGACTGCGTCGAAGACTCCCCATTACGACATGAACTTACATTGGAACGAGTTCAAGCCGTTGACGGATGGATCAGCGTCCCAGACGGGCCAGGCCTGGGGGTAACTCTCAATGAAAAGTTTATTGCGAAACATCTTATTTCCGAGTCTAAGTAGGGCCAATCTTATTTGATCGAGGAGTAATCGACGGCCTTCATGTACGTGGACTTGACTCCGTCCGGGATCGTTAGCGAGCCGCCCGCTTTTTCTTCGGAGGCTTTGCGAGCGGCACTCCATTCCGGGTCTTTGCGAAAGGCGTCGAAGGAGGCCTTTGCTGCCGCGACGCTGTTGTGCGCCAAAACATAAATCAAAGTATTTTCTGCTCCCTTTTGATCTTTGGCGGGCGACCAATAACCGATATTCGTCATGCCGTGCTTTTCGAATAACTTGACGGTATGGCCACGAAATCGGGCATGCAAATTGTCGAGATTTCCCTCGGTGGTCGTGTAAACACGAAGTTCAAATATTCGATCTCCGGACGAGGACGGTGTAAGCTGCGGTGAATAGTCCGTGGCAGCCAGGAAGACGGAGTCCACTTTAGAAACGATGGGGCCATTGGCTTCCGTTTTTTTCTTGACGTCCGTCCATGCTGGGTCACCTAGAAACTTTTTCCAGGATGCCTCGCGTGCGTCGCGGCTGGGATACGCCAAGATGTAAATCAGTCTGTTGTCTGGGTTGTCGATCGGTACCCAATAGCCAACATTTGTCATTCCGTGTTTTTCGAACAGCTTGGTGGTATGGTCGCGAAACCGTGCGTGCAAGTCGTCCAACTTGCCCGACGGCGAATAGTAAGTTCGCATTTCAAAGATTCGCGAATCCGTTTCCGCCCCGGACGCGAAACCGGCCATCCCTAGAAGCAGTACTATGGTAAGAAAGATCCGAGTCATTGTGCACGCCTTTCGAAGTCATAGGTTAGTTGTTGTAGCGACAAGTATCTCTAGCTTGTGTGACAAACGTGACAACATCATCACTGGATGTTCGAATTTGTACGGCTATTCCGAATTCGCTGTGATCATAACCCGTTGCTGACTGGACGCGTAGCAGGGAGTGGATTGACGGTCGCAAGTGGCATTTGGCTGAGAGCGAAAGCGATGAACCATTTTGTCCACGGCCAGCCCAACATTCGTGCCTTTTTCATGGCTGTTGCCGCTGATCTGCAGCTCCCGGACGGGAAATGGTTTCGTCAAAAGCAGATGCTCCAATGGTCGAGGAAAATGATCACCCCAAAGCGTCAATTGTTTCTTAGCCCGGAGGGCGACATGTAATAGCCAGGGGCGTCAGCCCAATGCCACTTACTTTGGTTCTATTACAGGTGGCGATTCGTCTTCGGCGTTCAACTGCAGTGACCGGTTCGGCCTCGGTCCCGCCTCGACACTGCTTGAAACGCAAGTTGAACTTTTCCCCTATTCAGACCACGTCGCGTTTTAAGCAGTGGCACGTTCGTTTGGCAGACTTCAATCCCGGAAGTCGTGGTGGCAGGCGTCGCACGTCTTGGCAAGCTTGTCTAAACCCGTCGTTGCTCCCTTTTGATCGCCTTTGCGAACAGCCGCGAGTACTTCGGCGGAAGCGTCCCGCATTTCCAGACAAACTTTCTCCCACTTTGCCTTTTCGTCCGCATCGGAACAATAGACGTCATCGAAACGCGAAACTTGCGCGATCGCGGCCAAGGTCGCAGACAGGCCGGCACTGGCGTCGGCCGATTGGCTGAACCGCCGGCCCGTTACGTTTCGTCGCAAATTGTTATTCACAACGGGAACTTGTTTCATCAATTGAGCCAAGTCGCCGGCGGGCTCCCATTCCAATTTCCGACCCTCTTTCCCTTGTAGGGCATTTTTTAGCTCTGCTAGCGCCGCGGTCGCCAGTTTGAAATCCTTTGCGTTATCCGACAACTTACGAGCCGAAGTGATAATACCGGACGCTGCTGGCTTGATCTCGTTGTCTTGATCATGCATCCCCAATACCATGGCCACAGCCGCGACCGTGCTTGCATCTTTGCGGACTCGATCTCGTTGTTCGTCTCCATAGCCGGCTTCGTCAGCGAGGTCCTCAGAAATTTTTTGGACGTACTGGCCTAATTGCCCGTGCAATTCCTTAGCGGGAGCGTAAGCAGAAGGTTTTTCGGTTTCCGGAGTCGCAGCAACGAGCACCACCGAAACCAGAAAAACGGCCGATAAACCGAGCCCGATGCCGAGGTATCGCCGATACTTGTTATCCACAGTGCAACTCCTTGCGAGGACCCCTTTAAAAATCGACAACGCTCTCGAACGGCGAGGCAGGCAAAACAAAGATCTTACCATCACCCATCCGGCCCGTGCGGGCAACTTCGACGATGCGTTTGATGACTTCTTCTACTCGCGCATTATCTACCCACAACGCAATTTCGACCTTGGGAAGAAAAGCCAACGAGTATTCCGTCTCGCCGTATTGGTCTAGATAGCTTTTTTGGCGACCGTAGCCTTTGACTTCACGGACGCTCAGTGCTTCCAAGGGAGCTAACTTCAGGCCTTCCAAAACCTTTTCAGCCAGGTATGGTCGGACAACAGCGATGACCTGTTTCACATCAATTGGGCTGACGTCGCCGCGGGGAGACTTCAGCTGAAGAAGTTTTCGCCAAATAGATTTACTTCAGGGTTCGTTTCGACTTCGATATCGCCATGCACCTTTGTCATGCAAGCTAAACGCATGGTATCTTCGTGACCAATAAATGCCAAGCAAGGAATTGGGTCAGGAAAAGGGGTAGGGATTGGTGTCTTGAATTTCAGTCGTTCCCGGGTCGTCATCTTGTTCGTGTTCTCGATCCCTTCGGTGATGAGAACGCGACAAGTTCCGCACATTCCGATCCCGTGACAATTTCCCACAGTTCGATTTAAGGAGGCTCCATAGCCGTTGACAAACCCACAATTGGTGTAGATACCGGCCTTAAGCCCCTCGGTCCGTAAACAGGCCCCGTCGGGAACTTCGATTTCCTTCTTTTCTTTGACGAATTTGACAAGTGGCATAGCTTGATGCTGAAGGTAAGATGACTAAGGTTTTATTAGATTACCGGTACAAGCTTACGACAAAAGTTTGCCTATCGTAACCATCAGTCCCTATGAAATCTACCACACTCTGCATCTCCGCAATCTCCTTCT
>JANNPR010000653.1:0-4198 GCA_031400345.1 Planctomycetota bacterium
TTCACCAGTCAAAACCGCACAAAACACAGGGGTTTTCGACCTTGTGCGGAGATTTTTGGTCAAAAAGCCCCTTCCAAACCGGGGTTAACCTCGAAAAACGCTGGGAAATAGGCCATTTACCCCAGTGAACGGTTACGATTTCCCTTCAGCTTTTCGGCGTGCAGGAAATCTTACACTGCCAGGGCCCGGCGGATCACTTCGGTCAGGCTGTTCGCCTGCGTCTGATCACGGAGAGCTTCCAGCGCCAGCGGTGTCATGATTCATCTCCACCCAGAGATGCACCAGCTTGATTTCCGCCGAGTTGCAGCCGGATTTTCGCCCGTGCTTTGATTCGCAACACGCGGTGCGATTTGGCTCTTTATTAAGCCTTCCGAGATGCTCGGATTGATCCCATTTGCAATGGTCTTGCGAGATCCCGCCGGTCAGTTCCAGGATCCAGCCGTTGATCTCGCTCCACCAGTGGTCGGATGTTTCCGCTTGCACGTAGCCGATCATCACGGCAACATCCAACCTCGATCCATGCAAGCCGAGTTTGAATCGCTGAATTCCTCCGGTCACTTCCGAATACCCGCTGACGTATTCGCGCATTCGATCCTGGGAAGGAGCCGGTAAGCGTTTTCCTTCGAGTACGAGGAAAGGATCGTAGATCGAGTGCGGTCGTGCATCTATAACCGTCGGCTCGCTTGGTTTCGCCGCGAGATCGACCTTTCGCCGGCCTGTCTGCGGCTCCTCGCGCGTGAACCTGACCATGGGATAACTGATACGAGCGTGCGTATCCAGAAAATCGCATAGGTGAAGGTTGAGTTTGTCTTCCGAAACTTCATCCGGCCGATCAGGATCGTCCCGCCACTTTGGAATTTGGCGTTGCACGAACGCGATGGTTTCTGCGACCGAGGCAGCTTGCGGGATAGGAGCTTTTAGCTTTCCCGTAGTGCCACGAGCGTCTACCGATGGGCCGACCATATCAATACCCCAGTTCGCGCAGGTCGATCAACGTGTCGTCGGCATCGCGAATTGCAGTGGACCGAATCCAGTAGCGCAGGCGGTCCGGCTTGACGATCAGCAACACGTTTTCGTCGTAGTAGCGCAAAACGCGAATGGTGCGAAGCGACTCGTGTTCTTGATGGTAAATCAGATTCTGCAATGCCGCCGTATCAGCGGCCTTCAACCACGCCAGGCTCGGCTCGTCGCCGAAGTAGAACGGCTGGCAGATCAGACCCTCAAGCCGGATGTGCGGGCAAGAATGAAGATTCTTGTAGATCGTGCCGAGCATCTTGCAGAAAAGGCTGCTATAGGCGTCGAGATTCGTTTTCTTGGCGTCTTTCGTTAGGAGAACCGAGTTCTGGCCCCGCTTCACAAATTCGGCCATATAGGTCAAGACATCCTCCTTGAGGGCATCTTCCCAGAATGACATTGCTAACGCGTCGGCATTTTCTGGATAGGGCAAAATATCGATGTCTTGCTTCAGGATCGCCGTGGCCTTTCCTACCAAGGATTGCGAGCCGTTGACGGTGCAGCAGAAACGATAAAAATCACGCCGTGACATCAGTTCTTCGAAGAGCTTGCGGAGGATTTGTACGTCCGTTTCCGGTGCGTGAATACTGACAATCTTGTCCCGAAAGGCTAGAAAGCCATTCTCGCGGAAGGCAATGGGCAATGACTCATGTGCTTTAATCAGGATCAGGGGCGCGGTAAACCGCGTTTCCGAGTAATAAGACTTGAACAGCGTTTCTTTTACCCGGGTTATCTTGCTCTCATCAATCCCCTTTTTCGTGAAAGCTTGGGTGGGCAAGAGAGGACTATTCGTCAGAAAAGGCGCAGGCTCGCGTTTCCCCTTCTTTCCAGCAATGAAGCCTTCGCCATAATCCCAGTCGGGCTGAGCCTCAATGAACTTCGCCAGCGTTCTTTTTATTTTCCTTAGGCGCTGCGAAATCTCGCACAGCCGCCCGCCACCGAGAAGATTGCAACGCCACACGAAGGCATCGGATTCGGCGACGAATTGCGGAACGAGATGTCGGTCGTAATGGTCCAACTCAAAGGCGAGACGCTCATGCACGCTCAAGGTCCGACGAAACGTGAGGTGTTCAACGACGTGGTCGCTTTCCGGGGCTTCACCACGAATCAGCAACGCAACCGTTTTCGGATCCTTTGCATACAACTTGCGAATGGAAGTGAAATCAAAAACCGTCTCGACACTTGTTCGAGCAAATAGTTTCTGTCGAAATTCCGTGGCATTCTGGTTGTAGAGGATTCCCGACGGTTGAATCAGACAAAGTTGTCCCTTGTCTCGCAAGCACGAGATGCCCTGTTCAAGAAAGAAGTAGGCCGTTTGATCATCGGGAAGGCGACCACGCTTTTTCTCGCACTCAGTATTCAAGTTAGCGCCGGCTGCTGTAAGGGATAATTCAAAGGGAGGGTTCCCGAGGATTAGGTCAAATCCGTCGCCAAGGATTGTCGGTTTGTTCTCATGCGAATCCAAGATCAATTGAAAAAAGTCCGCTTCACAAAGATTGACCCCCTTCAACTTGTCGAGACGCAACTCGTTCCAAATAACATCCGGCTTGAGCGCGTCGCACACCCCGAGCGCGAGACTGAACGCCGCCAAGGCAATGGCGCCGGGGTCCATTTCGACGCCGAAAATAGAGTTCCTCAATATTTCTTTCAAATCGGCAACGCTTGGCTTCTGCCATTCATGGCGGCTTCGCCACACATTCACAAGGCGACGGAACGCCCCGACCAGGAAAACACCGGAACCACATGCGGGATCAAGGACGCGTTCCGTGCCGCACAATTTGCCGTACGGCATGGCGTGATCGAGCAAGAGGGAAGCCAAGAACGCCGGAGTATAGACCTTACCGTGGCCCCCTTGGACGAATCGTTGATAGAGATGGCTGATGACTTCGACAGGCAAATGCTCGAACGTGTGCAGGTCCCAAAGATATCTCTGTTTGTTGAGCGTTTTCGCTTCGACCAACTCAGCGAATTGGCGCAGCTGTTTGTGCGTCAGTTGATTGTTGTCGTCGGTTGGTAGCGTGAACACATCTCCGTTGAATTTCTCTTTTTCGAGAAACTTCAGCAAGCGCTCCACCTCTTCAGGCTCGCCGTGCTTTAGCACGTCGAAGAAGGTCTTGGCGCCTTTCTGAAATCTGCCGAACCATCCTGACGGGAACACGTCACGGTCTTCAAGATACTTGATCAGAATGACAAGCAACAGCAAACGACGTTGTACCGGGTACTTATGGCCCTCCAGTTCGTTGTCGGTTTCGACAATCGCCTGGATCAACGATTGGTGGGCGGCCTTGTCATGCCTCACCAATTCCGCGTTGCGATGATCTTCCCAGAACGTTCCATCGGCGAGCCGAAAGGCAGAAAAACGCCGGCGCTCGTCGAGTTGCGTTGAAATCTCGCTGGCCACCTGAATATGCTTGCAAGGTTGGTACTGGTACGTGTCGTTCTTCCAAAAGTCCGGCCCCCGCGCGCACGTCAGAATATCGATCTGGGTTCTCCGTGCGACATAAAGCAAGGGTGTGGCGCCGTTACGCCAGAGATCGGCATGGAGATGTGCCAGCTGGTCTTGCCCGAGTCTTTCGTCCGGGTTGTCAACAACATACGCCGCGACATGCGCCGATCTTCCGTCTCCAAATATACGAAGAAATACGTAGTCAATTAGCCCGTCATCGTCGCGCTTGAACATCGCCGCATCTTCGACGGCAACCCGTTGATCGATCGGCAAATCGCGTGGAATTATGCGGACCGACACCAGTCCCGGCATGGGCTTGCCATCGGAGCGAATCAAATCAACAGCCGCTAGCGTTGAGGAAGGCATCGGGGTGTTTCGCTTTCCCAGTCCGTTGTCGCGAATCTCGCATACTCTATCGGTTCCAGCCCAATTTCACAACAAAATATCAGATCTCATTCTCGATTGCGAGGTCGGTTGATCTACTCCCTTGCGAGTTGGCAAACGGGCCTGGTTCAATAGCGGATTAGAGATTTGCTACCCGTCGAACAATCACCGCGCGCCCCCTACCCCCCCGCGAGTTGACAAGTCACCAAAAAAAAAAATGGCGCAACCGATTGTCAAATATGGCCGTTACGGATCAAGGGGGACTTTTCAACTCGATTTGAGAACTCCCTCGTTTTGACAACTCATCGGCAAGCCCCCCTCTCGGCGTGTGTGTGTGTGCAAAACTCGCAGGCG
>JANNPR010000659.1:0-2809 GCA_031400345.1 Planctomycetota bacterium
CGAAGGACGCGGGGGAGGATTGGCCGGCGGCGTCCTCCGCGGCCGGTCCCTCGAAGCTTCTTCCAATCGATGTCGAGTTCTGCCGCGGCCCGCCGCGCCCGCGGGCTGGAAGGGGTATGCAGTCTCGACGTGGCACTCATCGATGCTTCTTCAGTAGCGTCACTTTGAACAGCGACGCCGATTTCAAAGGTATCGGGTGGAGAAATCACGTTTAATCCCATGGATTCGGCTTTTGGCTCGGCGGCGAGGGCTTCGGCTGCAGGTGCCTTCTCACCGTCGGCCAGCAGGTAGCCCAACACGGCGCCAACGGGGAGCATGGTTCCTGGTGCCGGCGATCGCGGATCGAAGAACAGCACGCCGCTGTCGATGGCCTCAATTTCCTGCGTTGCTTTCTCACCTTCGAGCTCAAATAAAGGTTCACCTATACGAACGGGCTCACCCGCATTCTTAAGCCAACGAACGAAAGTGCCTTCGTCCATCGACCAACCCAGCCGTGGTAGCGTTATCGTGATCGCCATCGCATCCCCATCGATCTATTCGGTCATCAACTCTTTGACTGCCGCGACCAGTTGTTCTTCAGTTGGAATGACAACTCGTTCCAGTGGCGGGCTGTATGGCGTCGGGCAGAAGGCGCCTTGCAGCCGTCGAATGGGCGCGTCCAGGTCGTCAAAACATACATCGGCCACCGAAGCTGCAACTTCGGCTGCAATACCGGGCCCGGCCACCTCATCTACGATTAGCAATCGCCCCGTCTTTCGCACGGACCGATGAATGGTTTCCAGGTCCAGAGGCAATACAGTTCGCGGATCAATCAGCTCGACGGAGATTCCTTGGGATTGAAGGCTTTCACAAACAGCCGCTGTCATTGGCACCATACGAGCCAGCGCAACGACCGTAACATCCGTTCCCGAACGAACCACCGCAGCTTTGCCAAATGGAATTTGGTACGGCTCAGCAGGTACAGGCCCAGATACTCCCAGCAATTCACGGTGCTCGAGGAACAATACGGGATCCTGACTTCGTAATGCCGTCGTTAACAGCCCCTTCGCATCAAACGGAGTAGACGGCACGACAACCCGAAGACCGGGTACCTGAGCGTACATGGAAAAGTAACTGCCGGAATGATGCGTCGCCGCAGAATGTCCCACACCGATGCAGCCACGAAGTAGTACGGGCATCTTAAGCCGGCCGCTCGACATGTATTGCATCTTGGCAATTTGGTTAATGATCTCTCCCATGGAGTCGAGTATGAAATCGGTGAACATAAAGTCCACGACTGGGCGAGTTCCCGTCATTGCCGCGCCACAGGCCAAGCCTACAAAGCCGCGTTCACAGATCGGCGTGTCGCAAACACGCTCAGGTCCGTAAAGCTCGTACAAACCCGCCGTTGTCTTGAAGTTGCCCCCCCGTTTACCAATCCCTTCACCTAGGACAAAGATGCTCGCATTGTGAGCCATCTCGTTGGCGAGCGACTCCAAAGTTGCTTCCATCCAGGTGATTTGACGCATCTTATTTCGTCTCCCAGATTGGGGAACCGGCAATTTTAATTCAGAGATCGTGGTCGACTCATCGCTCATTACCCACCCCGGACATAGCGTGCAATCGAGCGGCGAACGCACCGTCACCCATTAGATTTAAACTACGTGCAAGTCGCCGACGATCGACGTCGCGTGGCAACATTTCCAGGGCGTTAAAAAGTCTGGTAACTTGCTCGAACGTTACCGTGCCCAACAGTGGTTGTCCAAGGCCCATCACGGATTTAGCTCTTTGCAAGTCGGCAAATTTTGAGGGGTCATCCTGCATGGCGGCAAATAACTGGGTTACAGCCTGTTGAGCCATTTCAACTTCAGACCACTCTCCGCGTCCCGCCGCACTTAATAAATGCCGATACTGATGGACCGCGAACGACATTGGTCCTGATGTGACTCCACAACGTTGACGACCTGACTTGTCGAATCGAGGACCGTCCTGCAGCGCCGCCGCCAGATGTGGGTCCCAACCCTGTACGATTTTCAGGCGCGCGAGCTCGGGACGTCGCAAGTAGTCGAGCGTGGACTTTTCATAGTCCCCCTCGGTAATTTTTACGGCGACGATGGAATCGCCCCCTGGACATGACAGTAGTCGAATCGTCGCGTCAGGCGTGAGTCGCACACCGCTGACATCGGGAATGGAGTATACGCCGACTGCCAAACCTCGCCGGGCTACCTTCTCGATGATCGGTTTCACATTGTCTACGATCTCGGTTTCTGTAGCGTCGCGACCAAGGTTTGTGCCTGGGCGAACAAATACAACGGAATATCCCAAATCCGCAGACAACGAAACCAGCTGTTCGCTAGCGGCGTCGCCATCCTCGGGGCGAAGTAAGATCATCTTCAACGTGCTTTTCCAGTCGGCGTCGGAAGCGGCATGCATCCATTCTTCGAGTTCCGCCGGGGTTCGTAAGTGCCCGTGACCCGTTGAGGCTCCGATTAGGATCGCCGGAACTTCGCATTGAGCTAATTGCTCGATAAATTTCTTGTTACGGACATGATCCAGCTGGCGCCGTGGAAGATTTCCAGTCGTGGCATCAAACGCGGCCACCGTGGCAGCTGGATAGTGCTGAATCGGATCTCGAATCAAGTCAGCAGGTGTGATAGGCATTCGCTAATATCCCAGCTTGGCCTTATTCCGGCTGCGCTGCCGTCTCGTGCTCGTGCTCAGCGAAACGGTATTCGTTTTCGTATTCATACTCGTATTCAGCGAAGCGGTACTCGTACTCGTACCAGCGAAGCGGTACTCGTACTCGTACTCGTCGTTCGCGTCATGCGGC
>JANNPR010000719.1:0-2285 GCA_031400345.1 Planctomycetota bacterium
CCCACTTGATGGAAAAATAACTTCCGAGCATGATCCCAACTCCAAGTGCGCGAATGGCTGAACTTGGCTCTAGCGGAATCGCTGTTAAACCCCATCGCTTCGCCTTTTCTCCGTCGCGTGACATGGGGGCATTGTAGCGAAACGATGGTTGCTTAGGAAAAGGGTCGGCAACGGGATGGTCGAAGCTGTTTACGACACTCAGATTTGCAACCCTGCGTAGCGGGATACCGTTGGCGTGGCGACGCGGTCTTCAAGAAACGAAAACGCCCTTCAAGCATGTGCTCGAAAGGCGCATCGCAGCTGCGGCTAGATGTCATGGTCGTTTTTCTTAAGAGCTTTGATGGCGTAAACCGTAGCGACAATGAGCAACATTACTCCGCCGACAACAGGCCACGGTATTTTGACGATTGCTCCATACAGAAGTGCGGAAAATGTTTCCATAAATTCTCCAAGTGTTGAGTCATCGGTCCAAATACAGCCCACTCCCATTTTTTTTAGACGTCCATGAATTGGTGTTTGCTGGCTGCGACCAAACTCGTGGGTGGATTTCCACAGCCCTAAGTAAACTCACACCTGTGTCACAATGATGGCGATCGTAGGGAGTTTGAAACGGGGACGAAGACGCATGATGCCAGTCCTCATTGCGCTCGCCGCTGCACCAACACGATAAGAGCGACTATCGCTGCGATCGGCAACTCAAGTAGCGCAACTCCCACGGTTGTTGCGACGACGGTAATTAAATCCGTCGAGTACAACGGTAGCCCAAGCATCCGGTGAAAAGGGTTCATCCACACTGCCGTCAGGGCAAAAACGAGGAACTGTCAACCAATGGCGATTGCGCCGACCAGGCGGACTGGAAGCTTAGAAGGAACCTTGGAAGTCACTTCTAGGCTTGGCGGACAATAAGGGTTTTCGTCGCCGTCTGACATGGGGGCATTGTAGCGAGTCGCAAAGAACCGAGCCGAGTTCCAGGATTGGCATAAAGTGGCTAGTGGCTCGGATAACGCCGACTAGCAACGTCGACACTGTGAGTCCGCCCGATTGACCGGGGCGTTAGAATGGACCCTATGACGGACCACGAAGAAAACGAAACTTGCAAAGTAAACGTGTTTTGGACGATTGGAGATGGAAGCCAATTCTCCATTTCTATGTCGCGCGCTGAGGCCGAACAGGAACTTCCTGACCTTGCTGAAGTGAATGAAGATGTGCGGGAATGGTCAATCCAACAAACACAAGAAACTGTACCAGTCGCCACTGGAGAACTTTGTACCGGATTCGGTGAGGCAGTTTCACTTGACGACGAAGGAGAAGTGACATTGCGTCAGCCGTACCAAGCTATCCATGTTTTTTGGAAATGCCCTCATTGCGGCGAGATGCATAACAACAACATCTATCAAGACCCTGTCAATCGAACTTTCCGGTTCGCTAATCCAAGTCTCTGGTTTTGCGAAAAAGGTGAGGGGATCGTAATGGTGAAATGGCCTGAATCCGAAGACTGAGCCACTACCCTTTTTCCACATTTAATGATATTAGCCGCCGTGTCTGATAAGCTTACTCATAACTAGTGGCAGCCAATTTCTGGTTCGCTGCCCGTCGCTCTGGATTGCCGGGGCCGTACTCCGTAACTCGGAGCCACCATCACGTGCTAACGTGAAGGTCGCTCCATATGAAGGTCGAATTACGAAAGCTGACGGATATCGCGCCATACCCGAATAACCCTCGCATCAATGACGGTGCTGTCGATGCCGTAGTGGCGGCGAATGACGCGGAAAAGGAAACCGTCCATTGCCGGGAGGCCATGTCCATCCAAAAACCAGCTCGGCTAAACTTCTCCCGGTTCGTCTTCGAAAGTCTCATATAGCAACAAATCGAATCATCGAGATCGGCAGGCACTCGCAACCCTTGGCCATCGTGGCCGACGGTTGCGTAATATGTTTCAGGTTCAACTGCCTCAAGGACTTCCGCGGCCAGTGGTGACAGCTCGTCTCGTACGGCTTCGCCGAAGCTGGCGAAATAGAACTCCTGTACCCATTTGATTTCGTGACCGGCGACGCCGTCCTCATGCACGATCGCCCATAAATGCCGGGAGCGGCGCGGTTGGATCGTGGTGCCGCCCACAAGAAGAACGTTCAGAAGGAATGTCAGTTGCCGGTGCTCTCGCATCCGCCGGAAGTTCGTGATCGGCCAAAGGTCGCTCACTTTCACCGGAAACTCAAGGATAAATGGGTGCTCGGCAATCTCAAACGGAGCTCGCGGCGCGTTCGGCCGAGGCTCTGGTGCGTGAA
>JANNPR010000865.1:0-2551 GCA_031400345.1 Planctomycetota bacterium
GCCGCCGGAGTTGGCTAGGATGTTCAGCAAAGACAATTTCGGCGGCAAGCCAGTGCTGAATACGCCACACTTTTGGTCAGCATCCGAACCGATCGTCCGATCCTTGCCTAGCACCTACAAACGCACAAGTTCCAGTCTTGCTTCGGCGGTTAGCGGATCGTTACCTCGCAGTGCCGTAGCTCGAATTCTTACGGGCATGTTAAGAGGACCGGGCGAAGCGCCGAAATTCAATGTCAACTGGGCTTGGTCTTGATCCGCGCCAATCTCCAGTGGTTCAACAGCCACATCGCGTACGTGCCTAGGCAACATCAATTCAATCCGTACCGGTACACGAGAAGCTTGGTCCCGTTTCAGGTGGACAATTAACTTCGCACTGCCACTCGGTACAACCTTCAATGAGGATTGGCTCAGCGTTACCTTTAGCGGAGAGGCCGAGACTAGGTTTACCATCTGGTTATTCTGTTCAATGCTGGTAAAGCACACTGGATGAGTGCCACCTTGGCCGTCCGACATTTGCCCGGTTGCCATCAAGACCACTCGACTGGTGCGTCCCAGTTCCATCCAGGAAGGCAGTGAGATCGGGTACTCAAACTCGCTTTGCCCTGCGGAAACAGTTATCGTGGGTCCGGTCACACCTTGTAGGTGTCGCATTTGCCGATCGGCCAACTGCACGACTAGCGGACCATCGAAGCCGTTGCGTTCTAAGATGTAGCGTTTGTGAGATATGGCGCCGCAAGGAGTGTAAACCATTTGGAACTCACCTTGAAACTTGAATACGGTCGGAATCGCCACCGCCAGTAAGATGGATTGCAGCTCTGTCGAGCCCCCATTGGAATGCAGGAAAGCTACCGTGGACGATTTTACGCCGTCTCGCTCCCAATGACCGATAATGCGCACTTTAGAAACGCCAATGCGAGACGTTGCATCGGCTCGCAAATTTAACTCGCAACGAGTTTGGTCACCGGCCACCACGACATCGGCTGCCGTGACACCTTCGGGTAAACCTTCCACTTGAAGCGTGACAGGTGAACTGCAACCCGACTCACGTACAACATGGACGACAAACTTCTGCTGTTTATCCCGCTCGAGGGAGATGGCGTCGGTGGTCAATTCCAATCTAATTGTGGGCCGCGGTGCGGAGATACGTAGCCGGTAAGCAAACGCCTTTCCACCACGAGACGCGAAACGGTCCGACACTTCCGCGAAATAGCGACCAGCTGTTGGAGTTTTGAAACGAATTTGCGAATCGGGCACTCCAGCAACAGCATCGTCGTTACGAGATACTTCCTTACCAGAACTGTCGCGAATAATCAGAACCGAATCTAGCGGTGACCCAAGCCGCGCTGCCGACACATCCAGAATCACTTCCTGTTCCGCGGCCAACGCAAATGACCAAACATCAACGTCACCAGGTTGATCGACTCGTCCGTTAAAAACAACTGGCGGCTCGACGCTGACCCCTGCTGCGACCGAATCATTCGGTTCCAATTCCAAATGTTCGGGAAAATCGTCGGCGGCTAAGAGTACCGAATTGGTCGTTCGACCGTTTATAGTGAATCGATAATCGAAAACTGCTAGCGCATTCTCCGGAAGGGATAAAGATTCGTGTGGATCACCATGGGCAGGTACGTCTGCTGAAGCAGCACCTATTAGGCGAGCCACCACATCTGGCTGAATCAACTGGCAGTGGATCTGTGTGCCTCGCCGACCACCGAGCGGGTAGACTCGCTTCACCCAGGCGCCATCGGTAATCGTTAAGCGATATACATAATTCTGCATACCGTCGTACCGTATGTCGTGAATCGCGATACGGTATTTACCTGCCTGGTCCGGCACAAAACGCAGTACCGTCTCGTTGGCGGTTGCGCCCAGCGCCTCGGCGATCATTCGACCGTCCGGATCACGTACCTCAATGCGAGCTTCCAACGGCGAGCCAAACTCGGAAGCTGCCACGGCACAGGTGATCGGCTTCCCTGGCTCGGGCGCGAATTCCCAGATATCGACATCCTCGCGAGGGAAAACTCGCCCATTGACCACAATCGGTACGGGTACCCTAACCGCGATGGGTTCGCCGTCGATTTCATCTTCGGTGATTTCGGGCAGGTCACCCACCACGAATTGTCGTGCGGCAGTTGCCCCTTGTGCCGTCGCGACTCGCCAGTACCTGGCGCCCAATACGGCATTCTCGTCGATAGCAATCGTGGCTGCGTAGTCCTTTGGATAATCCTCGCTGCGTTGACTTGCAGGCAACCGGATCAACGGACCTTCAAACCAAATCGTAGGTACGTTAACAAGTTCGCTGGGACCTGCAACGCCATCGCCAAGAATTTCGAATTGGCAACTCTCGTGTAAATAGTGACCCCCTACTCGAACGGAGACTCGAGACCCGCGCTGGCCGCCGGCAGGAAAGATATACGACGTCGATGGAGGCTCAGCATGGGCCAAGGGGGCGGAAAGAAATGCCGCTAACAATAAAGCGATTAGTGAGATGCGGGAAGGAATGTTCATTGGTGCGTCGCGAGATTGTCGCCGAGTTGACATAGTGCGGAAG
>JANNPR010000871.1:0-4386 GCA_031400345.1 Planctomycetota bacterium
ACGTAACGGACAAAGTTTGCTTCTTTCGGTCTCGGTAAATTTCAAACTCTGCTTTGGAATTGGGTTGCGTAGCGGCTACAGAATTTCGCAACTCCGCAGCGCTGCGCACGGCTTTTCCATTGAATTTCGTGACAATGTCTTGCGACTGCAAACCTGCCTTCGCGGCCGGACTGTTAGGCATCACATCGCCGATCAGCACCCCATCGGTCGAGGTATACCCAAACGACTTTGCCATGTCTTCGTCGAGATTTTGAATCGCGGCGCCTAGCCAACCGCGTTCCACTCTGCCCGTCTTGATGAGGCTATGCATAATGCCGGATGCCATGTTAATCGGAATGGCAAAACCGACACCCATAAAGCCACCGTTTCGTGACGCGATTGCGGTATTAACGCCGATTACTTCGCCTCGCATATTGACCAGCGGTCCACCACTGTTGCCGGGGTTGATCGCGGCATCAGTCTGGAGAAAATCTTCGTAGTCGGTGATTCCCATCGACGAACGTCCTTTGGCACTGATGATTCCGGCTGTCACTGTATGTTGCAGCTCGAAAGGACTTCCGAAAGCCATTACCCATTGGCCAACTTCGACTTCGTCTGAATTCCCAATCACAACTGGGGTCAGGGACTTGGCTTCGACCTTTAAAACAGCGACGTCCGTTTTCTCGTCGGCGCCCACCAGCTTGGCCAGGAGATTGCGACCATCCGATAACACGACCTTCAGCTCGTCGGCACCACTTACCACGTGATTATTCGTCAAAACGTAACCGTCTTCACTGACGATCAAGCCACTTCCCAAACCCCGTTGTTCCAAGCTTCCGCCGGGACCACCGGGGACAGGACCGTCGAAAAATTTATCCAGGTCCTCCCCGAAGAAACTGCGGAGATCTTGGGGGATCTGCCCGCGAAACGGCTGTCGATCATTCCGAGTGACACGTGCTTTTTTTACAGAGTGAATGCTCACTACTGAGGGTCGAATCGTCGTGGCGACGTATTGAAATGCTTGCGAAAGATCCGAAGCGACCGCCAGGTGTTCTCGCGCGGCTTGTGCTCGGCCGCTCTCTGCAGCATACGAAAGCGAAGTTACCCAGTGGGGCAAACTCAGTACCGAGTACGTTCCTGTCGATACGGCACCTGCTACCACTACAGCTCCAATCCATCTCCAATGTTTTGTACCCATATACCTTTTCCTTCTAATGGGAAGTCCGGACCGCTGGCAGGCTCATTGCCAATTACAGCGAGTTGTCACGGACTAATTACATTAAGTAACTTCGAAACTAGACCTGCTATTGACGCAAATAAAAATGGCCCGTACCGGCCGCATCGCCACGGTACGGGCCTGTTTGCAGAATCAGTTAACTCTTGACGGCGATTCGTTTTGGCTGAACCGCTTCCGTCTTGTTAATGACGACGGTCAAAATACCGTCGCGGTAAGAAGCTTCGATGCAATCGCCATCCACATCATTTCCCAACGCCACCACTCTACGGAAATGTCCATACTCCGATTCAACCCGATGGAATGTCTTTCCCTTTTCTTCCTTTAGCCGTTTGCGTTCGCCGGTGATCCACAGCTGACCATCTCGGAATTCCAGTTGAATCTCCTCAGGTTTCAAACCGGGAAGTTCCAGCGACAACTCGTACGTCTTATCTGTCTCAGCCAAGTTGGCTTTGGGATTGAAACTGGCCAGGGAGTGTCCATTGTCAGTGCCGTCAGTAAAGTGATCTAACACGCGGTTCATTTCTCGCTGCAAGTCGCCAAACACAGTGGCACCCGGAAGTCCCCATTGGCTTAATGTACGGGCCATTGTTCTCTCCTCTTAAATCGTTAAGGTTACTACGTTTGTTTTGCCGGTTGGTTTATTGCTTGGCCGTAGCGGTACCAATCGGCGGCTGAAGTACTTTCATCGATGAATTAAGTTTTGCTGATGCCTTGTGTCTTTCGCGAAGGCATTTTGTTTCTTAGAAAGCAAAGACCGTGCCAACTCCCAACGACCACGGACGATGGCGTAAAATACCCGCCCATTATCGCGAAAAACCTCACCGCACAAGGACTTTTTGCGACACCCGTGGAAATGATCTTCTCGACTGAATGAAGTGGCATTGTCAATTTGACAGCCAGCAACTTTCACGGTGAAAGTAAATCTGTCATTTTGACGTTTTCGTCCCACATGCCAAAATTCTTGCCAACGTCCCATCTCCAGGCTGGGGACAAGGGCCATTTTTGAAAAGGGGTCAAGTATGAAGTTTGGTATCCACTCGTTGCTAT
The DNA here is from genome assembly GCA_031400345.1 of Planctomycetota bacterium. Lineage (GTDB taxonomy): Bacteria > Planctomycetota > Planctomycetia > Pirellulales > Pirellulaceae > JANNPR01. The sequence continues at coordinate 2,264 of JANNPR010000871.1, forward strand.
TTACGGAGACCTTTATCGACAAAGACCTGGCTCTGCTCGAAAAGTGCCAGCGGCTTGGTTTTGATGCGGTGGAGATCATTCCGTTCGACCCGGACAATTTCCCCGCGAAAAAGGTGCGCCAGGTTGCCAAGGATCTGGGCCTGTCGATCAACACGGGTTACGGAATGCCACCGGAATACAACACCATTTCAACCGAGCCGAAGATTCGCCGAGCTGGAATCGATTTTTCAAAAAGGCTGATCGACTTGAGTAACGAGGCAGGCGCAGAAGTCTTCGGAGGCGCAATTTATTGCGGATGGGGCTACCTCTCCGGAAAAATGCGGACCTCGGATGAATGGAAGTGGGGAGTCGATGCCTATCGCGAAATCGCCGGCTACGCGCAACGCACGTCCAACCTAATTTTGGGCATTGAGCCATTGAATCGATTCGAGTCCCACTTCATTAATATTGCGTCCGACGCGGTTCGGTTTATCAACGACGTCGGAATTGCGAACGTCCGAGTTCACCTGGACACATTTCACATGATCCGCGAGGAGAACAATATGGCACAAGCAATTCGCGAAACGGGACGCCACTTGGGATATGTGCACGCATGCGAGAGCCAGCGGGGGATTCCTGGTACGGGGCTTGTACCGTGGTTGGAGGTCTTCCGCACGCTCAAGGAGATTGACTACAACGGATGCGTCACGATTGAGTCGTTTGATCCGAATATGGAACGAATCGCGAAGCTCTGCTGCATGTGGCGTAAATTTGCAGAATCACCGGAACAGCTCGCTGAGGAAGGATTGAGGAATTTGCGTCGAATCTATCAAGAGTCGTATCAGGCTGCTTAATGTTTTCGATTTCCTGAAACCGCTTCCGCCTGAGCAGGAAATTTTGAAGTGTGGCAGCGTTCGCTTCAGAAACAACGGAACTACCAACACCAGCTGCGGATGGAGCGACCAGTCTAAGTTGTAACCGTCGCCGACGGCTGCAGATGAAACGAATTATGAGAAAACAGTCATGAAACTTTGTCTGTTCTCTATCAGCTATGCCGGGCTCTGGGGGCAGCATCGATTGAGCCTTCCTGAGTTCTTTGCGAAAGCCTCGCAACTTGGATTCCAAGGTGTAATGCTTGCGGGCAAACGTCCTCACTTATCCCCGCTCGATGCCAGCGACAGTTATCTAAATTCTCTGCGCGACCAGCTTGAGCAAAATGGTCTGACCTGTGATGTAGTCGCCGGCTATACCGACCTAGCAGGGGGGCCATCGGCGGAGGTCCCATACCAAGAGATGCAGATTGCTTACGTGGAGTCGTTGGCAAAAGTCGCGGCCCGACTAAATGCCCGTTTCGTTCGGGTTTTCACAGCTTATGAATCATGCCAGATTCCCCTGGCAACTCTCTGGCGAATTACTGTTGATGCCTTGCGCGAAATGGCGGACCGAGTCGCCACCTATGGAATCACATTGGCCGTGCAAAACCATCACGACTTGGGCTTGCACACCGATGCTCTATTGGAGCTATTGAACGACATTGACCGCCCCAATTGCCGGCTGGCGTTTGATGCCTGGTCGCCCGCTTTGCGAGGAGAAGACGTCTTCGAGGCGGCGAGGAAGGCGGCACCATTCACGGTCATCACCACAAACGCAGATTACGTTCGCCTCCCGCGATTTCAGTACCGTCCCGACCTGGTCAATTATGTGCCTGCCTCACCCGATTTGGTTCGGGCTGTCAGATTTGGCGAAGGCTGCATTGACTACGACGCGTTCTTTCGTGGTTTAAAATCGAGTGGATTTGACGGAATTGCCACGTACGAAATGTGCTCGCCGATCCGTGGCGGCGGAAGCTTGCTGAATCTCGATTCTTATGCATCTCAGTATGTCAAATGGATGCATGAGAGAGGTTAGAGGGGCGCTGGGCGCGGTGAAGCGAGCATCGAAGGCTTTGGTCAGTTCTCCGACCCGAAAAACTTTTATATTCAAACCACCAATCACTAACCACTAACCACTCCTCTAACCTCTAACGGAGAACTAACCTCTAACCTCTAACGGAGAACTAACCTCTAACCACTAACCTCTAACCTCTAACCACTAACCTCTAACCACTAACCTCTAACCCCCCAATCACTAACCACTAACGTCAG
>JANNPR010000737.1:0-3303 GCA_031400345.1 Planctomycetota bacterium
TCTCGCCCGTATGCATGATGGCCTGCAAGAAGGTACCCGTAGTGATGATGACAGTGCGAGCGTGATATTCGGTCCCTCCACGTACGCGAACACCGGTAACTCGCACCCGGTTATCAATCGTTTCAGTGAGGATGTCTTCGACAATCTCTTGCCGCAGCGCCAAGTTGGATTGTTCTTCGACGATACGTTTAACCTCGAATTGATAGGCTTTCTTATCTGCTTGTGCTCGCGGGCTGTGCATGGCGGGGCCTTTGCTGCGATTGAGCATTCGGAACTGGATTCCCGTTGCATCAATGGCTCGGCCCATGACTCCGCCTAAGGCGTCTATTTCTCGAACGATTTGTCCTTTTGCCACGCCCCCAATGGCAGGATTGCAGCTCATCTGTGCGACGGTATCCAGATTGGTCGTTAGAAGCGCGACCTGTGCACCCATCCGCGCGGCAGCAAGTGCGGCCTCCGTGCCGGCATGACCAGCACCGATTACGATCACATCCACCTGGCAATGTCTGGAGTTCATGTCGCTCATAATAGAAGCTGGTGCCCAGATTGGGAAATGAGTAACCTTTGCGAAATCGTTAGGACACGAACCGTGGTCTATCGATTGCCGTCCCGTTGGTGCAAAATGCCGTAAAGATTGACCTCGACATCGTTTTTACCGTATAGTTGGCCACAATATTCAATGAGATGAAACACTAATTCCACTAGGTAAGAATATCCTTCGGAGCCATCCGAAGAGAATTTTAGATACACATGAGTACAGACGAAGGATCCGGCTCGGTCGTGGATTACGCTACCATGCGTGGACGCAATTATCCTACCATCAGGCAGTTCACCGTTTTTCTGGAGAACCGAGTTGGACAGCTTTTGGAGGTCATCAGGCGCTTCGAAACAAGCGAGGTCCGCATCGTCGCACTGTCTATTAATGATGCCACGGAATGCGCTTTCGTCCGATTCTTGCTCAGCCACCCGGAACAGGGTCGAGAAATTCTAGAACGCGCTGGATTGGCAATCATCGAGAGTGATTTAGTAGGAATAGAACTGCCAAATAGTGCACAACCTCTGCTACAAGTCTGCACCGCTCTACTACAGGCTGAAATCAATATCGTTCAAGCATACCCACTCATCGCTCGCCCTCATGGAAGACCCGCGGTAGCTTTGATGGTCGACAATATCGACATGGCCATGGAGACTCTCAACTCCAAAGGCTTCGTCATGATCACCGAGGCAGACTTGCAGGAAAATGATCCGTAAGAGCGGCTCACCGGGATCCGGCGTGAACGGGCCATAGTTGGTCTAAACCGAAAGGAATAGAAAATATTCCTACGGTGCCAGGCGGGCCACCAGGTAGATGCGCGGGTGCCCGGCGATCCACACTTCAGGCTGTCTTTTCGGTCACCATCTGGACGATTTGTGCTTCCCGGTTCTGTAACAGGCGTCCCTGTAACTTCAATCCAAACCAATAGGTCGTAGACACGATGCCCAGCTGGATCAGCGCTAAGCCAAAGTAGATTGGCAGGTGGGGACTGAGACCGAATCGCCGCGCGCCGAGACTCAGCGCCGGAGGTATCACCAAGGAAGAAAATGCGAGGGGATAGATCATAATAAACGCAAAACTACTGAGCATCATTACACCGTTTAGATGAGCCGGCTTAAAGGAACCCTCGGCATACGCCCACGGCGTCAGAATCGACGAAAAATTTCCCAGCAGGCACAGGATTAGAAATCCATTGAATAATTGAAATAGCGACGCCACAAGCTCCGAGAGCCGCAATGGGAAAAGAAACTGAAGGATGCCCAGAACTAACAGCCCTAAGAACAACGCGAACGGAAGAATAGCCAGGTTTTTACCTAGCAAGATGTCTCGCCGATTGGCACCTGACAAAACGTACGCACGAAAACCGCATCGGTCGTAACCGAATTGGTTCTGCACGATGCTAACCAGCAGGAAGCTGGCGAACGCAATCGCACTCAAAGCCATAAACGGCCGCCATTCGTCGCTAATATTGATTTTGCCGAGGTTCCCGATCGCGATTGCGACGATCAAGATCGCGGCGAGGCCGCCGAATAATGCCGACTTTACTTCCGGTAATCGCATGAGCGAGCGAAAATTCGCCAGTGCCACCGCTGCACACGATTCCGATATCCATGGCAGGTTCCATTCCAGCATGCCGGCTTTGCTCGGAACGGACGGCGTCGAAGCGATCGCTAATCTGGCTCGATTGTTGAAACCTCCCGTGTAGATACGAACCGTCGAACTATAGGCACCCCACAAGCCTAAACTGCCAATGACAGCAAATCCGCCGGCGCCTATTAATCCGGCCCAGACATTTCCCTCAGCACTACGCATGGCACCGTACGGCAACCATCCTGGTGGGAATGCAACGTTCACCCACAGCGCGATCCGCATGGATGACTCTTTTTTGCGAACTTGCTCGGCGGCGATGGATTGAGTCAATAACTCTTGTAACTCCTTAGCACGTCGATTGTGCTCGGCATTATCAATCTCTCCGGTGTTGAGATAGCTATTGAGCTGCGCCAGGTCTTTAGCCTGCTGTTGCACAATCTGTTCGACTCCTGGCCGCCCCGTTCGAGACAGCATCACAGATAGGATCGTCGGACTTTGCGCCAGCAGGATGACGGAAACGGTCAGCAGCGCGAGAATCGTTCTGCGGCGACGTGGATTCAGCATCAAAGCGGCCACCCAACCACGAAACCAATACGCCCACGACGCCATCATGAAAATAAAACTCGCTACCAAAAACAATCACGGCAGCATCTTGGGTCCAATTGCAATTAATGACCCAATCACCGCTCCTACCATCCCCGGAACAAAGACTGCGTTCGTCAGCGAAATCAATGAACCGCAGAAATTCATTAGAAAGGCACCCACCAAAGAAACGGGTAAGTGCATTAATTTGTCGAGCACAATGAGTTCGGTTTGCCGAACTTCCGTCAGCAACCCGAACACCCAGAAGACTAGGTAGCAGCAAATAACTACGTCCCACGACAACAAGATTGTCTGTGGTGTCGTGTCTTTGGCAAGCAGCCACGGCAAAAGCACGCCCACGATCAACGAGGCGAACATGATTAGCACTAATCCGACGAACAACACGCTGAGGACAATTGTGTGCAATAGGCGGTGACGCGCGAACTGATTCGCTGCAAGCCGCCAACGTAGTGCTACAAGTGTTCGCCACTGCTCCCAAGTCACGACGCGTTCTCCTCCAACCAGGAAGGTTTGACCGCCGTCGCGGGATCGGCACCGACTTTTTCTAAGAAACGCGATTCCAGCGAACTGCCTTG
>JANNPR010000900.1:0-2177 GCA_031400345.1 Planctomycetota bacterium
GCCAGCATTTATGGCTCATGCAGTCGATGACAAACCGGTGCCGCCCGAGCAAAGCCGGATGTTTTACAAGGCGCTGCAAGCTCACCAGATTCCTTCAAATTAAATTGAGCTGCCGTCGGGTGGCCATGTCCTCAACGGTTACAAAGGGCCGATGTGGGATGCCTGGCTAGAGCAGTCGCTCGCATGGCTCGCGCAGCTGAAGGTGCAGCGTTGACCCAGCTTGATCGTTTCGCGTCGCCGTAGTTGCTAGACAGAAAAAGCTTAGCTTAATCATGGCAATCGGTGCCGAAGTTGGTTGTTCGTTGCTTTTGATTGTCGGTTTGGCATCGCGGTTAGCAGCTATCCCGTTGGCATTCACCATGCTTGTCGCGCTGTTTGTTGTTCACGCCAACGATCCATGGAAAGTAAAGGAACTCGCGGCCACATATCTACTCGTGTACGTTGCCTTAATGCTGGCTGGCCCGGGGCGTTTTTCGCTGGACCATTCGCTGTTCACCAGGCACACCAAAGTGGATCAGTAAACCTTCCAAAATCCAGGCATTATTAGCTCGACGAGGTGAATTGTTTTCCTACCTTGACTCTAATCGCCGTTACGGTCGAATTTCATGCAGCAACTTCTCGCCGCGAAGGCCTCGCAGCAAGTTTTCGACCGAGATCTCCGCCATTCGCCGCCGAGTCTGTTGGGTCGCGCTCCCCAGGTGTGGGGCGATTGTGACGTTGTCGAGTTGCAGTAGCGGATGGTTGCGGGGAAGTGGTTCTGGGTCGGTGACATCCAGTCCGGCGGCGTAGATTTGACGAGATCGCAATGCCGCGGTCAACGCATTCGTGTCGACCACTGGTCCTCGAGCGATGTTGATGAGAACGGCCGTTGAGCGCATGAGGGACAACTCCCGCGGCCCGATCAGGCCGCGAGTTTCCTCCGTCAAGGGAACGCACAACATGACATAATCAGATTCACTCAGCAGTTCATCCAGCCCGACATACCGAACACCCCATGCCGCCTCGGCGGTGACTCTTCGATGGCGGTTGTGATACAGCACTGTCATGTTGAAACCTCGAGCTCGCTTGGCGACTTCCTCACCGATGCGCCCGAATCCGACGATGCCGAGCGTCGTTCCGTGAATCTCCCGCCCAAGCATGAATCCCGGATCATAGGTGGTAAATTGCGGGCTCCTCGCATAGCGATCTCCTTGGATCAACCGGCGACCAGCCGCCAGCATCAATGTGAACCCCATGTCGGCCGTGGCGCCATTGAGAATTCCCGGCGTGTTACCCACCGGAATGTCTCGCTCGGCGGCGGCGTGTAAGTTGATGTGATCAACACCGACGCCGTAATTGCTGATAACCTTCACGCCGGGCAAGCGATCGAGCATCGCGCCGTCGACTGGCGGGTGGCCATAGGTATAGACCCCGTCAACCTGCTCCTGGGTCCCTGCGTCGGTGACGCTCCATGGCAAGACCTCGACCTCGCTCCCCATCAAATCGAGGATGGCTGCTGCAAGCGGTCCGTCGGCAATGACCCGATAACGCATGGGACGCAACTCAGCGAGACGTCGTGGTTGAATACTTTACACGGAAAATCGGCCCACATTGTAACGACACTCCGACAGGTCGTCCGGGCAGCCTGCGGTCGCCCCCACGGAGTCCGTTCTGCGAACGAGAATCAACGGTCTTTCTTAAAGTAACAGAACTTGTAAGGGCGTGGTAACGTCGGCCTACACTAGCTAGTGGTTCCAACAGGGTAACGATAGAATCTTCTTCCACAACGAGGTGTTTCTGACATGAAGCAAGTAGCCTTATTCTTGGCGGTTGTGTTTACGGCGGTTGGGCAGAGCGCGGAGCAACCGCTGGCGTGGCCTCAGTTTCGTGGTCCGAATGGGTCGGGGGTCGCGGAAGGCCAGAAGCCGCCGCTGGAATTCGGCCCCGAAACGAATGTGAAATGGAAAATCCCGGTTCCCAGCGGGCTTTCCTCACCGATCGTCGCCGGGGATAACCTTATCATCACCGCCTTCGATGGGGGAAAGCTGTACACGATCGCGTACAACCGTGCGAATGGGGAGGAAGCGTGGCGAGCCGAGGCTCCGGCAAAGCAGATTGAAACGTTTCACAAGACAGAGGGAAGCCCGGCGGCTTCCACGCCCGCGACGGACGGAAAACGGATCGTGTCTTATTTCGGG
>JANNPR010000919.1:0-5882 GCA_031400345.1 Planctomycetota bacterium
CGGGAAGGAAACTGCTGCCGGTGCGGCCGCGGGAGGCGGCGCCGGGTCCTGCCCCTCGCCCGGGGTTCCGGGCTGTGATTGGTTTCTATAAGAGTCGATATGTGCCTCAAAACATGGTTTTTGTGGTCGTCGGAGATGTAAAAACGGACGAGATACTCGAGCAGGTGCTCGCCCGGTTCAATGGCTTTCAGCGAACGACGGAACGAGGAGCGGTGCTTCCCGATGAGCCACAACAAGCGTCCGCGCGATCAAGTCATATTGAAATGGAGGGCGAGACTTGCCACTTGGCAATCGGTTGGCCAACGGTGCCGCTGCAGCATCCGGATATGTATGCCCTAGACGTGGCAAGCTATTTGTTAGCACACGGCGACAGTTCTCGAATTGCCCACCGAATGGTGGTGGAAAACCCGCTGGCAATCGCCGTCAACAGCAGTTCCGACGCCCCGGGGTTCGTTCGTGGTTGGTTCGATATCACGGCACAATTACCTCCCGACAACCTAGATGAATGCAGAAAGATCATCGACCAGGAAGTGGATCGACTGAAGCGCGAGTTAGTTCCGCCGAAGGAGTTGGCAAAAGTCAAACGGCAAAAGTCTGCCGAGCATGTGTTCGCGCAACAAACGGTTCAGGAACAAGCCAACGCAATGGCGATGAGCTTCATTTCTACGGGCGACCCGTTATTTGACGATCAATACGTAGTCGGCATCCAAGCCGTCACGGCCGAACAAGTGCGCGACGTGGCCGTACGATACTTTCGGCCGGAGTGTCTCAACACTGTGGTGATCGATCCCACGGGACGCAAACGGCAATCGACGCAGGCCGAGTCAACGCCGGTTGAGTCCGATGTGACCAAAAAGGTCTTGCCGAATGGGTTAACCGTCTTGCTTAAACGGCACGCGGTGACCCCGACGGTCAGCATCCAGGCATTTGCGAACGCGGGCGTGCTGAGCGACGAGCCAGAGTTGAGCGGACGCGCAGCACTAGCCTGTGAACTGCTAACTCGGGGTACCGAAAAATTTTCGGGACGTCAAATTGCGGAATATTTCGATTCGGTCGGTGGGTCACTCAATGTCACGAGTCAACGTAATACCAGTATTCTGCAATGCAGTGTCTTACGCGACGATTGGGAAACAGCGATAGATTATGTTCATCAGGTGCTGTTTAAACCAAAGTTCACGGACGATGAGTTTAAAAAAGCCCGCAATCAACAGCTCGCACGCATCTCTGCCAGACGCGCCAATCCGCAATCTGAGATTATGGATTTCTGGTCGCAGCAAGTTCCCACAAGCTCACCCTACAGTCGCACCATTCTAGGTAATGAGCAAACCGTGGCGAGAATTACGCTCGATAATTGCCGTGCGTTCCACGAAGACTTCTTCGTTCCCGGTAATATGGTTATGGCTGTTTACGGTGACATCGAACCCACTCAGGCGCTGGCCTTGGTGGAAAAGATGTTTGGGGCTGTACCCAAGCGGCAGGTACCATCAATCCACGTACCTGATCGACATGATGCGCAGGTTGCGAGTAGTGCTCACCTGGCAAGTCAGAAGGCGAACACGGCCATGCTGGTGATTAGCTACCCGAGCGTCAGCATCAAAGAAGAAAAAACGCGAGCAGCGATCGATCTTTTAAACGTGATATTAACGGGAGGCGGCGGTGCCGGAGGTCGACTGTTCCACGAGCTACGAGGTGAACGTCTCGTATACTATGTGTTCGGGATGGAATTGACGGGCCCTGCGCCGGGGTACTTTTTGATGATGGCGCAGACTCGGCCTGAAACACTCTCCGACGTAACCGAAAGGATTCAAGCGGCCGTTGGCCGCATCGGCAGCGAGGGCGTTTCCGCAGAGGAGTTTGAGCGATCTAAGGAGAAGTTGCTTGCAGCGCATGCGATGCAGAATACAACTCCATCATCGCAAGCGTCTCAGGCGGCGATTGACGAACTGTATGGATTCGGCTTCGACCACGACAAAACCTACTTTGATCGAATTCGCGCGGTGACGGTCGATGAGGTCAAATCGATGGTAAATCGATACTTCGACAAACCAATCGTCGTTACATCTGGTCCCCCAGTCCCCGCGTTAAAGGAACAAGAGAAGTCACAGAAGTAATGCCGAATAATGGCATTCAGTTTGTGCGCCTTTGGTTGTTGTGTATCACCGAAACTCGACAAAGCAGATTTGCTCTGACGAAGGACGCCTACGACATGAGTTTTCGAATCGTGCTGATATCCCTTGCCGTCATCGGGTCGGCGATTCCCCTACATGCGGAAGGACTATTTCGAGCGGGTTTTTCGCAGGTAGACATCACACCGACAAAGCCGATGCCGATGTGGGGTTATGGCGCACGACACGATTTACTTTCGCAGGGAACTCGGGACCCACTCTATGCGAAGGCTCTGGTGATCGAGGCGGGCGGGTCGAAGTTAGCAATGGTTGGTCTTGACCTCGGCCGGTCTCTCGGTGAACCGCAATATTCGCGAATCAAGGATTCGGTGAAGCAGGTTTCGGGGGTAGAACACGTCCTAATCAGCGGTTCGCACACTCATCATGGACCTGTACTCGAGCTGAAGAATGCTCCCGGACAAGGGCAGGGCAAGTTTCAAGATGCCGTTGATTATGTCAACGACTTGGAACAGAAGCTAATCGATGCAATCAATCAAGCGGCAGCAAACGCACAAGATGCGCGAATTGGCTGGAACTCGGCGAAGGTAGACATGAACCGGAACCGGCAAGCGAAACTGGAACCAAAGTCGCGGGATACCGAGTTGGCGATCATCCGTATCGATGACCGGTCGGGGAAACCACTGGGAATGGTCGTCAACTTCGCAGCCCACCCCACAATCTTGTCGGGAACGGATCTACGTTGGTCGGCCGAGTATCCGGGCGCCATGAGGAAAACGGCGGAAGCGACGTTGAAGATACCTTGTATCTTCATACAAGGTGCCTCGGGTGATCTCAGCGTACAGACGAGCATGGAAGACAATCTCAGCGCCGACGATCCAAGTCTCGCCGATTCCGCGTTGGATGCGGAACAGGCAGGCTTGCTCAAGTCGGTTTTGAAACTCGGTGATAGCGACGTCAAGAAACTGCAACGGGACATGATCTCATCGGGATTCCGTATGGAGGCGTTCGGCAAGCGCCTGGGTGAAAGAGTGGTGGAAGTCGCCAGCGCGTGTCAAACCAAAGTTCCCGAGCGTCCCTCGATCAGCGGGACCTATGATCGTTTTGAATTCGAGTCCCGTGTTGATTTTGGCAATCCTGCCTTGATAGCACTGTTCAGTTTCGCATTCTTTCCGGAATTGGCGGCCGCCGCGTCGGCTGAGCAAGTCGACAATCGAATTCATTCCGCCTTGACTACCGTTCTCGTCAATGGCGAATTGGCACTAGTCGGCGGGTCGGGCGAGTTTTTCTGCGATCACGCCAATCGCCTTAAGGAGCGTGCCTATTCGGCAAAGGTTCTTTTCTTTGGCTATTGCAATGGGCACAACATGTATTTTCCAACGGTGGAAGCGGCTTCGCAGGGTGGCTATGGGGCCGATCCACAAATGTCTTGGGCGGCACTCGGCGCCGGTGAGCAAATGATGAACAAGGCACTCATCAACATCTTCACGATGCAGGGGAAACTCAGTAAGAGCCCCTTAACGCCGTAGAAAGGATCCGACCGATTTTCTTCTTTCGTAGTGGTGCGTCGATTTCCAGATGGAGGATTGGGATACCACTTTTTGAAGCGCGACGCGGGGTGCGTTGACCGTAAGCTTATCTGGCGCTTCAAACAGTACTGACCCGAAATCCGGACGAATACACTTGGCGACGATTCCGTATCGGGGCCGCTGGGCGCTTCACACTGCTGGGAAAGATGGATGCCTATCTTATTGCACCGCGGCCTGTTTGCGGACGTCTCTCATGAACCGAATTAGGTCGCGGCGACTGAGAATTCCAACGAGTCGACCGTGTTGGATGACAGGGATTCGGCGGATTGATGTCGCGCAAAAGATGCTCGCGGCGTCGTCCAGCGATGCATCCGCGTCGATGGTACGTACGTCGTGTGTCATATGGTCGCGGACGGTGCTGGCTTCAATATCCGCGTTGTATACGAGGTCGATGATGTCGATTTCGCTGATCACGCCCAGCAAATGCCTCTCGGCGTCGACCACCGGTAAACCGCTGACCCGGTGGTTAAGTAACAGCTCGACGGCGTCGTCGATCTTGGCTCCAGGGGCAACAGTAACGACGGAATCGGTCATGATGTCTTTTGCTTGGTACATATCACGTACATCTCCGGTGTCCCTGGAAAAGGGCGGCGCGCATTACCACCCCAGAAATATAGGTCAAAATTAACAAGTAAAACGGGATTATTATTCACAGGTATGCTATGAAAGACTCGTAAGATGGGCACTCCTGCCCGTCTTTTCGTAACATTCGACGGGCAAGAGTGCCCATCGTACCAAACGGAGTTACTGGGTGATTAGGATCCGTTTTTGGATGCCCGTTCTAGTTTGGGCCTGCGGTTTCGTCGGTATCTGCGGGGCACAACAGCCGTCCCCTCGCCCTTCGCCGTGGGCGCGCGACGGTTTAGCGCCGTTTGTCAAACAATATTGCGCTGATTGCCACAATGGAGAAGGCAAAGTCGCGGGCCTGGCTCTCGACACGATGAGCTCAGAAGACGTAATTCGGAACCCGGAAGTCTGGGAAAAGGTTGTGCGGAAGCTTGTTGCGCGGCAGATGCCGCCAACGGACTCTCCGCGGCCAGAGGAGCGAACATACGACTCGGTAGTATCCTCATTGGAAGCCTCACTAGATCGTGCGGCTGCAAAACATCCCAATCCGGGTCGATCGGATACGTTTCGCCGCCTAAACCGCACCGAGTACCAAAACGCGATACGGGATCTATTGGCGCTGGATGTCGACGCTAAGGATATGTTGCCCAACGATGAGTCGAGTCATGGGTTTGACAATGTGACGGTGGGTGACCTTTCACCGACACTGATGGATCGATATGTCACAGCCGCGCAGAAAATTAGCCGGTTGGCGGTCGGGAACCCCGGCAATTCTATCCGTGGTGACACGATGCGGGTTCGGGCGGATGTCACTCAAGAGGAACACGTCGAAGGACTTCCGTTCGGAACTCGCGGCGGAGTATGGATCGCATATACCTTCCCGCAGAGCGGTGAATACGACATCGAGCTTCGGCTAGCGCGCGACCGCGACGAACACGTCGAAGGTTTGCACGAGCCGCATGAGTTGGAAGTGCTTTTGGATCGAGAGCGCATGGCGCGGTTCACTGTGACGCCCCCATCTGGAGACACTGACCACCACGCGGTCGACGAGAATCTGAAGGCCCGCATCGTGGTGACAGCCGGCCCGCACAAAGTCGGCGTTACATTCTTGAAAAACCCATCGTCGTTGCTTGAAACGAAACGCCAACCGTACCAAGCACACTTCAACCGACATCGGCATCCGCGCATCTCGCCGGCCATTTTTCAGATCTCGATCACCGGCCCGTATGGGGCGAAGGTGCATGGGGACACGCCCAGTCGTCGCCGAATTTTAATCTGTGAGCCAAAGGATGCCGACGACGAGGAGTATTGTGCAGAACGCATCCTTACCACCCTAATCCGCCGAGCCTACCGCCGGCCGGTCAGCGACGCAGACCTGGAAAAACCGATGGAGTTCTATCGGCAAGGGCGGTCAGATGGGAACTTCGACGCAGGCATCGAGATGGCGTTGAGCTCGGTCCTGGTAAACCCCCAGTTCCTGTTCCGTATCGAGCATGACCCCGTCGGCATTGCTCCGAAAACAGCTTATCGCATTAGTGACATTGAACTCGCCTCGCGCCTGTCCTTCTTCCTATGGAGCAGTATTCCGGACGACGAACTGCTT
>JANNPR010000922.1:0-1553 GCA_031400345.1 Planctomycetota bacterium
GGGAGGGATTAAAGACAAAAAATTGGACCGCGACCACACGCAATCGATACGGCTTCACGAGTCTATCTAATCTGCAAACGACGTGGCTCGATTGGGTGCGTAAAGGAAGTCCCCAATTAACTAAAGCTGGGGATGTTGGCCTATCCGCAGACGCTGCGGTAGCGATGAACTCAGAACCTACCGCCGCTCCAGTGAAAACCGGCACAGTCCGAGGGACGTTGGTAGCATCCGCTGAGAACGTTAACACGGCTCCGGCCAACGGCTGGTATGCTCGTCAAAAAAACCAAGCGGCAGGGAAACGGGGGCTACTCATGAGCGATCATCGAGGTCGCTCGACGCAGACTGCGGATGCCGCGTCGCCGCCCAGATCACGAATTCCGGACGGTCGCGGTGCGTATCAATCCGCTGCACGCCCACAGCCACCCGAACAGCCAAAGCAAATCATTTTGGAATGGTCGCACGATCCCAATTCAGCCACCGGTCGTCCACCCTTGCAGGCCATGCCCCCATCGCCATATCGATAGCCGACTCAGTGTAGTGGTAAGACGCGTTGTAGTAGGCACACTCCGTGTGCCGTAACGGCACACGGAGTGTGCCTACTACAACAACCCACCCTATGAGCGGCTGATTGAGTGTTCTAGCTTGTCTAGGCCCAGACGCTTCATTTTTTTATAGAGCGTTGTGCGGTTAATGCCCAATGCTTCGGCGGTGGCATTGCGATTCCAATGGTGTACCTGCAAGACATCAAGAATAATCTGGCGCTCAGGGCATCCTAGGGCCTCCTTCAGCGTTTGGCCCGCAATCGATTGAAGATTGACGGGAGCACCAACGCCTAATTGCGTGGGTAGGTCGTCGACTCCTACGGTCGAACCTTTTCCCAATAGGACGGCACGTTCTACGACATTTTGCAGTTCGCGCACGTTGCCAGGCCAAGTGTACCGCCTTAATGCAGCCATCGCATCCTCGGTGAATCCACTAACTTGCTTGTTGGCATCCTCGCGAACCTGTTCTAAAAAATGTTGAGCTAACAATGGAATGTCGGAAATACGTTCGCGCAGCGGGGGAAGTTCGATGTTGATCACGTTAATTCGAAAGTATAAGTCTTGACGAAATCGACCCTCGCTGACCGCCTTGGTCAGATCTTCGTTCGTGGCCAGAATGACGCGCGTATCCACGTGGTACGTTTTCGTTCCGCCAACGGGCTCGAACTCGAACTCCTGCAGAACGCGCAATAACTTCACCTGCATGCCTGGCGAAGCGGTACTGATTTCGTCCAAAAATATAGTTCCATTGTTGGCTTGTGCGAACTTGCCCATCTTGTCGCCAATAGCCCCCGTGAACGATCCGGCGGCGTGTCCGAATAACTCGCTTTCCAATAGGGTATCCGGTAGAGCTCCGCAAGCACTCCTGCCAGCAGAAACCGGTCTCTGAAACGACGCTGATTCCAGGGCAACAACGGAAAAATTGTGAACGGAATCCGGTTGACTCTCAGATCCAGCAACTCCGGAAACTGTTCGCCGGCAACACTCAGGGCCGTATTCAGCAGCGGCGGC
>JANNPR010000936.1:0-15986 GCA_031400345.1 Planctomycetota bacterium
CGCATCGATGATCTTAATGGGCGTGGTGCGGGATCCATTGACCCAGCTTTCAATGATGATGGATTTCAACAGCCCGGTGATAGCGCCGCTTTCGACGGCTGGAACTTGACGTGAGAACCCAAAATCGCCCCCTAAAGATACGACGCCCACTATCGAAGCATCGTCCATCAGGCAGGCGTCCGAAACGAGCTTGACCCAGCGTTGGCAAAGCCAAAATGGAACCATAACGCCGTGGACTCGCCTAACTTGGAACTGCGTACCTATCCGCTCCACGCCCTTTGAATGCTCGTTCCTCGCGTTCTCAGGGACGTGCCACCCAGTTGTCGATTCAGGGACGTGGCACCCAGATGTTGATTCCAGATTGGTGCGCGCCTCTAAATCACGAGGCGTCGTCAGAAACAAATGTGGGACCGGTCCCTGTTGCCAAATCCGGTTGAGCTCGGCAACTGCAGCCTGCGGACTGGTACGAGAGTCGATAACATGCACCAACACACCTGCCTGTTGAAGTCGCTTTCGTAGCGCCTCGGCAACTTGGTTGTGACCAACGATCAGCGCCGGGCCAACCCATTTAGGCTGCGTTGGAGCTCCTGGCAGTTGCGGAGCGGGCGCCGTCCGCAGTACATAGCGAGAGGCGACGGTTTTAGGTGCCTCCACGCTAGGAGCAAGCTGGCGCAGTTGAAAAGTGACCCAACTCTCGCGATCTATCCCAGCTCCATCCGCTGCTCCCCATAACCGATCGAGTTGTTGCGAAACGTCCGGATTAAACGCCATAGCATCGTCCAGACTGCAACCTTCGAGATCCCCCTGATTGTGGATGTTTGTAGAATCGGGATCGTAGCGCTCATCAATCCAACGGCGTAATTGTTTTCTCATGTCGAGAGAACCACTGCGGCCTTGCTCGAACCCGCGTGCATACGCTGGTGACTGGGGAATAGTATGTCCGTCCGTACCTGATCGGACATGCGCGTGCTTCGAGGAATGGCTCCGGCCGTTCTTGCCGTTCACGGACGGCGACCGCTCGATCGCATCGAACCCGAGGTTTTCCGCGACCGCAGGGTGGTCGGCGACAATCGCAGGTTCGCCGACGACAAGCGCGGTTACACGAACTTCTGAGTCGCGCGCTGGGGCAGCAATTCCACTCTCTTGTAAGATCTGTAACACTTGTCGAAGCGTTCGGAAGTCGGTGAGCGAAGATTTGTCACCATGAGACACTGCTAGCGAAAAACATTCGCGTAGTTCGCCGAGCAATTGAGCTTTTTTGATGCTGTCGATTCCGAGATCGGCTTCCAAGTCTGCATCCAAGTCCACCACTTCCGGCGGATAACCGGTCTGCTCGACAACAAAATCGATTAGAAAGCGTTCCAACCGTAACGGTTCCATCCCAGATGGCACGGACACGGCGGATACGCTTGGCAGGGACACGTCCGATGTTAAATTCAATGAAGCTGAACCCAAAGCCTCCACTGGCTGTGCATCGGCAGTCGGGGTGTTACGCTCGGCGAGCCAGTCCCCTTTGCCTGGTGTGCGCTGCAATAGCTCCAGGATCTGTCGTAAGGTTCGAAAGCTGTCTAGCGAGATGTTTCCAACGCTCTCGAGATCGAAGAATTCGCGGAGCTCTCCGAAGAGCTGCGCTTTTTTGATGCTGTCGATTCCCAAGTCCGCTTCGAGATCCCAATCCAGCTCGATGATCTCCGGCGGATAGCCTGTTTGCTCGACAATGAAATCCACTAGAAAGTGTTCGAGTTTACCGTGATCTACTGTGGTAGTAGAAATCGACGCAGCCGGCGGTGTTGGTGAGACGCTGGCCAGTGCGACTTCCATCGCCACTGGCTCGGGAGCCGCCGGTGCCGCGTTTGCATAACCGGCTGCTCGCATTTTCTCTCGCCGGACCGTCGTGGCATCAAACTGTTCCGTCGGCTTCAGGGAGACTGGCAAAACACCGATATCAGGATTCGGCTGATGCCCCCGTAGTCTCAATCGCAGTCGTCGAGTTTGCGTGGCATCGAAATGATCGATTTCCATCGACCTCCGTTGGTTAGCGGCATCTATTCCAGTGATCGAATCTACTTTTTTCCTGGGTATCCACTGCCCACTGCCGACTGCCCTCTGCCCGCTGCTTTCTTCGTTCGACAGCGTTGCTCCAACCTCGACACCCATGCATTCAAGGAGTGCCTGCACGCGATCCAGTTGTTCGCCCGGCTCTCGTTTGGGATGGTCCGAAGCGATGATTGCTACGTCCGATTGCGGAACAATCTGGCGATGGAGTCGGGTGAGTACCTGTTGCGGTCCGACTTCGATCAGCACGGAAATTCCGTCGTCCACTAGGCGGCGAACGAGCGTGACATACTGCACCGGCTGGACCATTTGTGCGACTAGATTGTCACGAATGTCGGCTGGGTCAGCCACGTACCGATTGGTAACGTTACTCAGTAGGGGCGTTTGGGGGGGATGGAAACGCGTCTCGGCCAGCACGCTACGTAATGGCGATTGAGTTCCCATCATCATTGGTGTGTGAAAGGCACTGGGAACGGCGAGGGAACGAGAATCGACGCCTTCCGCAGTTAACACCGCGGCGAACTCATTGATGGCTCGATGCGACCCACCGACGACGGTTTGCTGCGGAGCGTTACAGTGTGTTACGAAAACGTCACAGCAGTGGCTTTGAATGAGCGACCGTATTGTTTCTGGTGCCGCATTAACGGACAGCATCGAGCCTCGGGCGGTGCCGCACGATTCAATCGCATCCGCGCGGACTCGCGTGACTCGCAAAGCCTGCTCGAAAGTCCAAGCGCCGACCGCCACCAGGGCTGGGAATTCACCGAAGCTATGACCACTTACGCAGTCCGCCCGAATTCCACGTTCGGTCAACGCGCTGTACATCATGCAGTCAGCTACCAACATACTGGCTTGAGTGGCCCAGACGTCGGTTCCCAATTGCGCTGCGTCTCGCCAGGCCGTCTCGGCAAACGTCGCGTAGCCGGTGCTGCGCATCACCTGATCCATTTGGGTCATTGCCTTGAACGACGCGGGGGAATGCGTTGTCAGTCGTTCCAACATTCCCGGATATTGCGAACCTTGTCCGGAAAACATAAATGCAATGCGCGGCGCTTTAGACGGCAACTCGCGCAGAAAAATCCCCTGTTCTTCCAACGCCGCTCGTGACTCCAATCGCGATCCATGTTGCCGTGCCATAGCGAGCTTGCCGACCAGCGACTCCACCGAATCCGCCACGATTGCCAGTCGCAGACGGTGTTGCGGTTCAAAACGATTTTCTGCGAGACACGACCAAGCGGATGACTGGAGCTGCGATGCACGGTCGAGTGCTGCCGATACCTCGGCGGCGTCCACGGCTCCGATTCGAAAAATGCAACTGGGACGATCGTTCGCTCCATGACCGGTAACTTTGACGACGGTTGGGACGACGACAGATGACGGACTATCACATAACAGCTGATAGGTCAGACCGGTGAGATTGTGCGTGCTTACGGCAGTGAGACTTCGATCTCCGGGTTTTCCGCCGTCCTGTGCAAAAGTACAAGTGGACTTTATCAATGCGGCCATGCCGTGTGCGGCCTGGAGGTGTCCGAACCGTTGAACGAGCGAGGCATCGGCGGGTGGAATAGGCTGACTATAGGCGGCTTGAATTCCGCGTTGTTCGACGGCGTCGACGTCCGGAATGCCGCAACCCGCTTCCAATCGCATCAGTTGGATTTCGGCTGCTGGTAGTCCTGACCCACTATGCGCCCGCATTGTTGCTCGAGATACAGCCTGCGCCAAATCGTCTCGGTCACTAGCAGCACCGATGCCGCGGATGACGCCAAAGATTCTATCGTTGTCTCGCTGCGCGTCAGTCAGCCGCTTAAGCATCACCAGCGCCACACCTTCGCCTGGCAGGTATCCAGCGGTTACTTGTCCTGACGCCGTAAACTGTCCCAGGCGTCCGTGCATTGCCAGCGATTCGAACATCGTCAAATCCAGGCTGTGCTGTGCTCCCGCACAGAGCACGTGCGAGCATACCTCCGTGCGTAGCAGGTTACACGCCACAGTCAAAGCCGCCAGTGACGACGAATCTCCCGCGTCGATCGCCAAGGCACCACCCATTAGATCGAGGGTCTTGGTCAGTCGCGACGCTAATGTGCTGGCCGTGAAGCTACCGGTTTCGTCGAGCAGGGCAGGTTTGACGCTTAAGAGCTTTTCTGCGTATTCCTCCGCGATCTTCGCCGCCTCTCGAGATGTTAATCCCCGGCGCTGTAAAATCTGTATCAAAGCGCGTTGAAATTCGGGAAGCCGGAGACCGATTTGCAGCTGATTTCCAAACTCGCCGCCAAACACGTTTCCCACGACCACCGCTGTTTTTGACCGATCGAACGGCCGCTGATCATAGCCAGATTCTTGGAGCGCTTGTTGGGCCGCGTCCAGTAGCATGAACTGGAGCGGGTTCGCTTGGGCGATTTGTTTGGGCGGGATCTTATGCCTTTTCCAGTCGTAAGCAAAGCCGTGTACATAACCGCCGATACGAGTCGGCGTCTGCCAGGTGCGAGGTGGTCCACTGACGACACCGATCGCTTTCCGCCAACGCGATTCCGGAGCCTCGCTAAGCAGGCTCTGAGCCTGCTGCAGTCGTTCCGCAAATGCCGAAATCGATAAAGCCCCCGGCATGATGACTCCTCGTCCAATGATCGCGATTTCAGTACGCGTGCGGTCTTGGACGTGCGTAGCTGCAGGTACGGGATTGATGGCGGTTGGAGCATATTGATCCACAACCACGTGCACATTCAGCCCGCCGATCCCAAAGGCATTTACTGCACCCCGGCGAGGCGACCCAGCTGGCAGCGCGGGCCATGGCATTGCTTGCGTGGCAACTTGAAATGGAATATCCGACCAAGGAATAGTTGTGTTGAGATGTCGTACATTTATCGAGGGAGGAATTATGCCATGCTCTAGAGCCAAAATGGTTTTCAATAATCCGGCCAGCCCGGCCGTTTCTAGAGTGTGTCCGATATTGGATTTAACGCTGCCAAGCGCGATGCGGCGACTACCGACCAAAGGTTTGAAAAACTGAGCTAATGCCTCTAATTCAGTTGCATCTCCGACTTGTGTGCTGGTCGCGTGCGCCTCGACGAATTGCACGTTGCGGGCCTCCGCTTCGCTGCCATATGCACGCCGAATGGCTTCCAATTGACCTTCTTTGCGAGGCGCCCAAAGGCTGCGACCTCGTCCATCGGATGAGATGCCTAGACCGCGAATAATCGCATGGATTCGGTTTCCGTCACGCTGCGCTTTATCCAGAGTCTTAATCAGAAGTGCCACGTAACCTTCGGCACCGATCAGCCCGTCCGCGGATTCGTCAAACGGACGTGTCCCCGTAGCACTACAGGACTGAGCCTGCGAAAACAGGATGAAACTGTCGCACTTATTGAAGGACGCGCCCCCCACGAGCGCCATGTCCACTTGATCTGCCTGAAGTGCAAGTGCACCACTTGCCAGAGCGACTAGCGAAGAGGCACAGGCGGCGTCGATCACCATCTGCGGTCCATTCAACCCGAGCGCCAGCGACACCAACGCTGCGGCAGAATTGGCCTCCACGTCGGGGCCGCCGTGCTGGTTTCTACGAGGCCGCTGTTCTCGAAGCTGTGCTACGATCTCAGAAACTACACCGTTTTGAATGTGCTCCGGCAGGGCCGCGAACGAGGTAACATCGTGCAAGTAGTCGGCTGACTCGGCGGCTAGTGACGCGTAGGCAAGTTCGCCTCCACGCGGACTTCCTCCGGAATGACCAATGTAGACTCCCGTATTGGGATGAGGAACTTTGCCCGGAGCAAAGCCTGCATGTCGGCATGCGGCCAATGCAACATCGGCAAAGATCAAGTGGCAAGGATCGGCGTCGGAAATGTCTCTGGGGGTGAGAATCCCGTGTTCCATACTGACGGGTTTTGAAATCAGACCGCCAATGGTTGCGTACGTCTTACCACGTTGGCCCTTACGTGCGTCGTAGTACAACTCGCGATCCATGCGGTCCGCTGGAAGCTCACCGATTGCGCTTCCACCTTCGACCAGCAGCTTCCAAAACTGGTCTAGGTTCTCTGCACCCGGCAGGCGGCAAGCCATACCAATGACAGCGATCGGCTCACGTAACAACGGTTTGGTCATGCTACGACTTCCCGACGGGCAGTCCCGGGATTGCGCAAGTTCAGTTCTTGCATAGCTTGCTCTTTGCGGCGTTTGACGAGGTATTCAATCAAGTGGGAAAACAAGGTGCGTGACTGGTCAATCTCTTCAGGCGAGCCAAAAAATATCAACCTTCCATTCTTAACACTGAATTCGATTGAGAGCTCTTCGTTCAATAGCGCTTTTACAACGTCGACGGTCGTATAGACACCGCCAGTCTGAAGCGCGTCGAGCCCCCGCAGGGCGTGCCGGGGATGACTGTCTTGGAAGTCGATTTGCCAAACGCCGCCGCCTGAACCACTGACCTCTAGCCCCAGCCGCGTCATCGTTGTAGCGGACTTGTCTGACTGAAGAAGTTCGTCGATGTGGCTCTCGACATCGAATAATGGCGTGGTCGTAACGGGGCGTGGCCAACCGAAGTTGGCTCCCAAGGCGAATCGAGCCAAATTCATCAGACGTTGATAGTTAATCGTCGGGCATGGCAAATGAGCCACAGCGGACAGCGTGTTTGAGCAGTCAAACTCGGGATCGTTTCGAAGATAGGAACGGTAGGCCCCCATGTTGTCGCGAAAATCAACTGTCGTTTCCTCTGCTGAAACGTCCGAAGTCTTGGGATCCTTCGCCATCTCGCGCGCCGAATCGGTAAAAACACGCTCCATCAATTCGGTCGTCACCGGCGACGGATTGGTTAGATGATAAGTTGAGCCATGGCATTCAGGATGTTGCACGACATAGGTGATGACAGCGGAAACCCAATCTACCGGCACAAGGTTTTTACGTTCATCCCCTTGCAATTGCAGTTGGCCCAAAAGCCATTTGCCCCCTTCGTCGTGAAATCCACGTCGACGAGCGATCCCAATTCCCAATTGAAGCGGAGTGTAGAAACCGTGGAATGTCGATGTGAACCCAGTCGTCGAATCACCGACAATAATCGATGGGCGATACACCGTCGCGGATTCCAGAAAGAAGGCGTCGCGAATCAGTTGTTCCGACTGAAACTTACTGGATTCGTAGTCGTTCCCGAAGCCGTCCGTGTCATTTAGATCACTCTCGTAGATACGTTCCCGACGTAGACCGCAGACGTATGCTGTGGAAACATGGTGCAAATGTCGAATTCGCGCGTCCTGACAAAATGCGAGGAGGTTCCGTGTACCCTCCAAATTCGTTCGGTATGGCTCGCCAGTGCCGTTGCGATAAAAGGTGATACTTGCCGCGCAATTGAGTACCGAAGTGCAGATTTCCGCCAGACGCTGCCGCTGTGATTCCTCCGCAGCCAAACTGGGATAATTGAGGTCCCCGTCAAATACGACCGGGCGAAGAATGGCCCGCCCGAGACGCCCTTCTTCACGTGCCAGTTGCGAATTAATTCGTTGACGTGCAGTTGCAGTTGAAGTCGATCGCGCGAGTACGACTACCGGAATGTCGGCCAATAGCAGGTCGCGGAGCACATATTGCCCCAGTAACCCTGTGGCGCCCGTTAGAAGTACGTAGCCCATAGAGGCGACTTTCAAACCGCAAGTGATGGAAGTTTCTGTTCGCCATGGCCTTACGTTGCTATGAATCCATCCAAGCAGGCCCTTTGAAGTCGCTTTTTGCGTCTTAGTCAAAGTTGCCATTATAGGCCAACCGTGATATTGGACAAGAATGCAGTTTGGTCACTGGTTCGGCCCGCGACTAGGACCCCGACTGCAACCTTGGGCAAAAAGCTTTTGCGTATTGAACGACTGGAGCGGAAATAACGGAAATAACAGCTCCTGACCCCATGCCGGCCTGCGGGCTGTTGATTTAATTCCTATTTGAACAAGATATAGAATCAAGCCAGCACGACGAATTGACAGGATGCTAATCGACAGCTGTTGTCAGTTCATCGCCGTTACTACAATCGCCCCATCATGAAACAACAGCGGAAGTACGACTGCATTGTGATTGGCGGTGGCCACAACGGATTAGTATGCGCTGCCTATTTGGCAAAGAGTGGCAAGTCGGTTTGCGTACTGGAACGCAGGCATATTCTCGGAGGATGCTCGACAACGGAAGAATTATGGCCCGGATATAAAGTTTCCACGGCGGCCTACGTCATCAGCCTGTTCCTTCCGGAAATTATCCGTGACCTTCAGCTGAAGCAGAATGGTTTAAAGATTCTGTCGAGGAACCCGTCTTCGTTTACGCCACTCTTGGATGGTCGCTATCTGCTAATGGGGCCTGATGAGCGACTCAACCGCCGCGAGATCGCCAAATTTAGTCATCGTGACGCGGAGGAGTATCCCAAATATCAAGCCTTGCTAGAACGTGTAGCGGGAGCGATAGAACCCGTCCTTTCCAAAACCGCACCTGATCCGCTGCCACTGTCCGATAGCTGGCGAAAGACGTCGGTCGGGAAGCGGCTCCGCGACACTGGCAAGCTCTGGGACTTATTCCGAGCGGTCTCCAGTTTGGGAGACGATCTGCCAGAGGCAATCGAGCTCATCACCGGGGCAGCGCGTCCCATACTAGACCGCTGGTTCGAAGCAGAAGTGCTCAAAGCCACGCTTGCCACCGACGCAATTATCGGCGCGTTCGCGTCCATTTCATCGCCCGGAACGGCTTACGTTTTGTTGCATCACGTGATGGGCGAAGCCGGCGGGGCTCGAGGCGTATGGGGTTACGTCCAAGGTGGCATGGGAGGCCTGGCGGCCGCGATCGAGGAAACTTGCCGCCAGTTGCATGTCGACATCATTCGTAACGCCGAAGTGCAACAGATCCTCACCAAAAACGGCCGTACGCAGGGAGTAGTTCTTTCCGACAAGACGATTGTGGAAGCTCCCGTCGTAGCCTCCAGCTGCGATGCACATTTGACCTTCGAGCGATTCTTGTCCCCAGACGACCTGCCAGAAAAGTTTCGTCGAGCGGTAGCGAGAATCGACTATTCGTCGGCATCGGCAAAAATTAATCTGGCTCTTTCGGAGCCGCCTCAATTTCGTTGCTTACCCGCTTCCGGAATTGCACCGCACCACCACGGAACGATTCATATTTCGCCGACACTGGATTATCTGGAGCGTGCCTACGACGACGCCAAGTACGGTTGGCCTAGTCGGGAACCCATTCTGGAGCTCACATTACCTACCAGCGTCGATCGAACCATTGCGCCGGAAGGTAAACATATCGCATCGATATTCGTTCAATTCGCCCCTTACCGGCTGGCGGAAGGCAAAAGCTGGGACGACATTAAGGAGGATTTTGCCGACCGATGCATTGAATTACTGGCGCGGTATGCACCCAACGTTCCTGCCGCCATTGAACACCGCCAGATTCTAAGTCCACTCGACCTAGAAAGAACCTTCGGACTTACGGGAGGCAACATTATGCAAGGTGCCATGCACTTGCATCAGCTGTACATGATGCGTCCCGTGGCCGGTTGGTCAGATCATCATTCGCCCATCAAGGGTTTGTATTTATGCGGAGCGGCAAGCCATCCAGGTGGCGGCGTGATGGGGATTTGTGGACGGAACGCGGCATCGGAGATCCTGAGAGACTTCGGCTGAGAGGACTCCCATTGCGTGTGGGTAAATATCGGTTTTGCAATCCTACTTTTGGTCGTGTCGGCGCTCATGATGGGCGAGCACGCCCTATCCTGGCGACGTACCCAGAGTCGGCAGCTCGATAGAGTCGAGTTCGATTTTCTTCAGCGACGTTATCAAAGCCGGATGCAAACCAGCCTGTTAATCGGGGTGATTGGGGTCCTAATATTCATCGGGATTTGGGTCGACAAACCTCGAGCCATGGCCGTGTACTGGCTGGGAGTCTCCATGATTGTCGGCTGGTTGTTGCTTGCCGCATCCGCCGATTGGTCTACCAGCTATCGGTATCTCTCCCAAGTACGCGGCAAATTCATTGCGGAGCGCGAGGCGCTACGCGCCGATATAAAGCGCCAAAAGTCCGAGCTGCAAGAACGTGACAAAGAAAAGGAAGGGAAGGCGGATGACAACGACAACGTATAAGGTCGCAATATATCCAGGTGACGGAATTGGGTCTGAGGTGATCGCGGAAGCGGAGCGTGTTTTGGAAGCGGTCGCACAACTGGATGGCACCTTCACGCTGCGTAAAACGGAGATCCCCTGGGGTGTCGATTACTGGCGTCGAACTGGAAAGGTTGTCCCGGATAACTTCCTCGAGGTGATGCGGGACTTCGATGCCATTCTGTTGGGTGCGTTGGGTTGGCCTGACGAATTGCCCGACCATGTTACCTTGGCACCCCTCGTGCAATTGCGACAAGCCTTCGACCAATACGCCTGCGTCCGTCCGTCAAAGCTGTTCCCAGGCGTTAAGAGTGTTCTTACGGGCAAAGGGCCTGACGATATCGATTTTGTCGTGATCCGAGAAAACTCCGAAGGGGAATATGTGGATAACGGCGGGCGCTTTCGCCGAGGCCAGCCCGATGAGGTAGCCGTGCAGACGTCGATTCATACGCGGCGTGGAATAGAACGTATCTTGCGGTTCGGATTTCAGATGGCGCGGACACGCCGCAGCCAACTGACGATGGCCACCAAGTCGAATGCGCAGCGATACGCTTACGTTTTATGGGACGAAATTCTGGAAGAACTACGCCCACAATTCCCCGATGTACAGGCAGACCGGCAGCATGCGGATGCAGCGCTCATGAATTTGGTCCGCTGGCCCGAACGATTCGACGTGATCGTGGCCTCGAACCTATTTGGCGATCTGTTAACGGATCTTGGAGGTCTGATTGGCGGTGGCTTGGGACTCGCGCCCAGTACCAACACAAACCCGGAACGGCAGTTTCCTTCTATGTTCGAACCCGTGCATGGCTCAGCTCCCGACATAGCCGGCAAGGGGATCGCCAACCCCGTGGCCGCGATCTTGAGCGCTGCTCTCATGCTGGACCATCTGCAACAGCCCACGGCCGCGACACGGATTCGCCAAGCAGTGGCGCGCACTCTCGCCGACGGTGAGACGACACCCGACCTAGGCGGCAACCGAACGACGACTGAAGTTGGTAGCGCTGTGATGGAGAGGCTTAGCATTCTTTAGCCACGGATGAAACAGCGATCAAACACGGATAAGATCAAATGGACCTCCAGCATAAAGACATCACCGAGGCGATCATCGGGTCCGCCTTCGAGGTCTACAACGCACTTGGCTATGGATTTTTGGAGAAGGTCTACCAGCGGGCGATGCAGGTGGAACTTCAAGCCCGTGGGTTCAAGGCCGCGATCGAGGCAGAGATTAGCGTGAATTACAAGGGGGTCGAAGTCGGCTTCTACAAAGCCGACTTGTGGGTGAACGATTGGGTGATTGTCGAACTCAAAGCGGCGAAATCCTACGTTTCCGACGTCGAACCCCCAACTCCTCAACGAACTCAAAGCCACCGGCGTGAAAGTCGGGCTGCTCATCAACTTTGGCCGAACCAAAGTGGAATTCAAACGCATGGTCTTCTGATTCTTCTGTACTTTCATCCGTGTTTGATCTGTGTTCCATCCGTGGCTAACAACTATGCCCGCACTCGAATCTGATCTGAAATGTGGCCTTATTGCTGGCCTTGACCGCGAAATGTGCAACATCAAAACTAGTCTGTCACTGGCGGCCACGAGCTAGCCTACGTTCATCCCCAACTCTAAACTCCAACCGCAATCAGCACTGGCTTGCCGCCGACAGATCGTTTGCGATGAATCCGAGCTAACTCCGGCGGCTGCCAGATGGGCACCCAGTGTCCGGCCCTTTAAATATTGTTGCCTAGCATGGATGTCGTCTCCAAATCGTTCTTCGATTTCCTTGCCGCCAGGCTCGAGTCTGGCGGTTTTACGACCGAAGACGTCCTCGCCAGCTTCCTACCACTCGCGCAACAGACATTGGTGGCTCACTCGACCGGGCTGGTCGCTCCAGTTGACCGGCTCGATTGCTTAGGCGTGCATGGTGTCGCACTCACATTTTCAGAAGCACTTCGTCAGCCGCCGCGAGACAACATCCAGGCTGTGCGAGCCTTGACACCCTCATTGTCCAGCGAGCTTGAGATTGTCAAAGAATCGCGGCGGATCTTCGACGTTCAAAACGGCCAAGAGACGATTCATCGATTGGATATCGGTGTGCCTGGTGAGCCGATCTCGCGAGCAGTATTTCTGCCGGGTTACTCGAGCTGGGAGATCGAACTGGGCCATCACGACCCCCTCACGGATGTGTTTGTACTGGGTTTGATCCTGGCAAGCCTGGCCTGTGGATTGGACCTGCGCGAGCCGACGGATCTGGAAACATTCGTTACTGAACGGCGTAATTTGTTCACGATTCGCCCCGATCTGCACCCCGTGATTGCTCGCGCGATCCTGCGAATGACGGAGCTAGACCGGCATCGGCGCGTCCAAGACCTGTCCGCCGTCGCCGATAGCCTGGCACGATACCGCGAGCAAACCGTCGAATTGGATCTCGACTTGGCTCGGATTCCCGGTTTCAAGAATAAGGATCTGCACACGAAAGAGCAGGTCGTTCTCAGTAAGTTGCGTGAACGCTTGTTCGAACTCACCCGTCGCAATCGCCTGTTACATTTTCAGCCGACGCTGCAGACCATCAATCTGACAACCTCGTCCGTTCCGCTATCGTTCGATATTCAGAACATTCGTGCGGATCAAATTCTGGTTTGGAGCGCTGTGCTGCAGCGGAAGTTGGCGCGGGGCGATTTACTTTCCTTAAATAACTCGCTGAATTTCGCGGAAGCCATCTATCTGCCCGCCGCCTTGGATCGGCTGTTGGCCGAATCACGACGGGATGCTACCGAGTTCGGATTCGTGCAGCTGCGTTTGGTTATTTGTTTTTTGCACTGGGCGGATCTAAAAGCCAGCCCCAGCGAACGCTACCAGTCACCTTTGGTGCTGCTTCCCGTGCGCCTGGTCAAAAAGAAAGGCATCCGCGACACCTACTGGCTGGAACCATTCTCACAAGATGCAGAGATCAATCCTGTCGTTCGGCATCTCTTCCGACAGCTTTACGGTATCGAGCTTCCGGAATCGATCGACTTAGCGGTTGGTAGTTTGGACGAGTTCTTCAAGTACTTGACGGCGGCCATACAATCCAGTGAACCAGCGGTCGTACTGAACAAGCTCGATCGACCGCGCATTGAACTCCTCCACGAACGAGCTCAGAGACGTCTGGACCAGTATCGCCGCAGCGCCCGAGTGGCGGGACGCGGAATCCGGACCTATGCTAGTTTCGACTACAGTTACGACCCGGCAAACTACCAGCCGTTGGGCATCCAGCTGTTTCATGCTCGAATTCGCCCCGCCGCGACACAACTTCAAAGAATCATCGAGCAGAATCCTCGCCCGCGATCGTTCGCGATTCCCAATCCTAATACGGTCGAACAAGATCGTTCGTTCTTCCAGGTTTTGGACGGCGGGGACAGTAATCCGTACGTCTGGAATTTTGATCTCTGTAACTTAACTTTGGCGAATTTTCGTTATCGCAAGATGTCATTAGTTCGCGACTATGACATGTTGTTAAACGAACTCGTGGCGAACCCGGCCTTTGACGCCACGTTTTCGTTGGCTGAGGCGCCCCGTGAGCAGCCGCACGGCGAGGCACCACCTCTGGACGATCGATTCGATGTCGTGCCGTGCGATCCAACTCAGGCGGCGGCCATTGTTCAGGCGCGGACAGGCAACAGCTACATTGTGCAGGGACCACCCGGTACGGGGAAATCGCAGACCATTACCAATCTCATCGCCGACTTCGTAGCTCATGGAAAACGCGTCCTTTTCGTGTGCGAGAAACGAGCTGCCATTGATGTCGTATTTGCTCGACTACGTCATTCGGGACTAGGGTCGCTATGTAGCCTGATTCATGATTCACAAGCGGACAAAAAGAACTTCGTGCTCGATCTGAAGCAGACTTATGAATCGCATTTGTCCGGTTCCGCCACGGATCAAGACCAATCTCGGCGCGAAACCCTACGATCCATTAAGACGGAACTTCGGGCCCTGGAACGATTTGATCGCAGTATGAAAGCGGTGCCGGACGAGGCGGGTGTATCGGTGCGGCAGTTGATCGAACGCTGCCTTGAGCTGTTAGAACATCGACCGCAGCTTTCTGACACGGAAAGGGAGCGTCTCCCGCATTACGCGCTATGGTCGCAGAATGACGAAGCACTCGAGCGTTTTGCCGATTCTTTCACGGAGCTTCAAAGTGATGGGGTGTTAGCGAATCATCCCTTGCGTCTCCTATCGCCGCGGTTGAATGCACTAGAGCGGCCTCTGGAGCAAATTACTCGGTCGTTGCGGTCGGCGCGGCAGGCCCTTTCCGAAGTGCGGTCGGCACTGCAGAAGTCGGGGGTTATTTCCGACAATTGGGCCTCTTTAGACCAAACGCACGCCTTGGTCGAATTCGCCCAACAGTTGGCACGGGTTTCCAGCACAGGGCCCCTGACATTACTGAAGCCCGATGGGCCGCATGATGCCTTCGAGCAATCGGTGGAAGAACTGCGACGACGCCACGATGCGGTTGCCGCCG
Organism: Planctomycetota bacterium; assembly: GCA_031400345.1. Lineage (GTDB taxonomy): Bacteria > Planctomycetota > Planctomycetia > Pirellulales > Pirellulaceae > JANNPR01. Next base: position 14,659 of record JANNPR010000936.1, read on the forward strand.
CCCAGATAACAACACAAGCTTGGCGGCTGAAGATTCCTCAGCGCGATCTCCCGGCCGCTCTCGCCCTATCGCAAGCAATTGAGGGCAAGATGCTGACCTTTTTGCGACCGAACTGGTGGCGGATGCGCGGCTTGTTGCGGCGTTCGTATGACTTCGCGTCACACGTGGTCCCGCCCACTTGGACGCAAGTGCTACAGTGGCTGGCCGATGAATACTCAGCCATTGCCGCTCTTGACCAGCACCGCACGGCAATGGGGGCGAAGTTTGGGCTTAAGGGAAACTTGGAAGACCTGGCGGCCCGTGTTCTCAATCTAAGACAAAGTACCAACCAGCTACCCGACTGGTTACAGCACATCCAGGCAAGTTTGATCGAGTCGTCCACTGCGGATCAAACGATCGATGCAATTCTGCGCGCGGAACTGCCACTGCAAACCGTGATCTCAGCGGGCCGAACATTCTTAGATGATTTTCTCGATGTCTCACTTAGCCAACTGGAATGCATTCTGTCCAACATTGACGAGGCACTACCCGACGTACCGGAATTCTTGCACTGCCTGCGTCAATTGTCGGCGATACCTCCCCCCTTGTGCTCGGCACTGCGGCATTTTCCTTTAAATTTGAGACAACTTAAGGCAGCCGCTGCGGATCGTACCCTGGAATCGGTTTTGCGATCCGACCGCTCCGTTCATAACTTCTCTGGCAAGTCTCGCGATCGCCATGCCGCACGGTTGGAAATGCTTTACCGCGAGTGGATGGCCGCGAATGCGCGCGAGATCCTACAGCGTAATGGTCAACAATTCCTTGAAAACTATCATTTCGCGCATGGGTCGGTGAATCCGAAACTGCCGTCCGAACTGGAATTCAAAAAGCGATTTGCTCGCGGCTGCCGCGAATTGGAACACGAATTTGGCAAGACGATTCGCTTTAAGGCCATTCGCGACTTGGTGGCCGCGGATTCCGGCGAAGTGATTAAAAACCTAAAGCCTGTGTGGCTTATGAGCCCCTTAAGCGTCGCGGATACGCTGCCACTCGACCCGGAGCACTTTGACGTGGTCATTTTCGACGAAGCGAGTCAAATCACCCTGGAAGAGTCTGTGCCCCCTCTTTTCCGCTCTCGCCAAGTTATCGTGGTAGGTGATGAACAACAACTTCCGCCCACCGACTTCTTTGCGGCCAAACGATCGGACGAAGATGAAGGAACGCCGATCGATGTGGACGGTGACCCGGTCCAATACGATTTGGAAAGCGACAGTTTCTTGAATCACGCCGCGAAAAACTTGCCTTCATACATGCTCGGTTGGCACTACCGAAGTCGCAGTGAATCACTG
>JANNPR010000980.1:0-6110 GCA_031400345.1 Planctomycetota bacterium
CAATTCTGGTGGACCTCGCTAGCGCCTTTTAGTGTTTGCGGATATCGAATGCCAAAGTGTGCCACTTCACATAATCAGGCAGCCGCCGGAGTTGATTGCGATAGCCAGTTAAGGTCATTCGGCGGCAAGCCAGTGCGTGAATCTGAATTGGGTCGGCGCAAGGAGAAAAGTTATAGGACCGTTTTTTGGGTCCCCCCTGAACGCAGATCGCGACCAGCTTCTGCACTGGCTTGCCGCCGAAAAGAGCGTTATCGTACTTCCCAGCTTGTATCGGCGGCTGCCAGTGGCACACTTCGGGCATCCAAAAAAAAGTAACATCAAATCGTACGCTTCGGGTTAGTAAAACACAGGAGCCAAAACGGCACATGACCTTTGTGGCATTGTTAGGACGGCTGGCGGGTGGCGAAGACTTGGCGATGGAGGAGATGGCCTTCGCGATCGATACGATTATGCGCGGCGAAGTCCCAGACGCGCAAATTGCCTTATTATTAACGGCCTTGCACTCGAAGGGAGAATCCGCCGACGAAATCGCGGGCGCCGCTTTGGCTATGCGAAAACATATGACACGCATACGCACGAAGCGAACCGACGTAATCGACACTTGCGGCACGGGTGGCGTTGGTTCGAAACTGTTCAATATCAGCACTTCCGCCGCAGTGGTCGTCGCCGCCGCCGGTGTGACGGTCGCCAAACACGGCAATCGAAACTTCACCAGCAAATCGGGGTCGGCCAACGTCTTAGCTGAACTGGGCGTCAACATCGAAGCATCGAACGCGGTCGTGGAACGGTGCTTGGACGAATTGGGTATATGCTTTTGTTATGCGCCGCGTCTGCACCCTTCCATGCGGCATGTCGCTTCCGTTCGCCAAATGCTAGGGACGCCCACAATATTTAACTTGTTGGGTCCACTCTGTAATCCTGCAGCTACCACTTATCAATTGTTGGGAGTGGGACGTCCCGAATTGCGTTCAACGCTCGCACGGGTGCTCGCGAAATTAGGAACCCGTCGCGCCGCTGTGGTCACGGGCGAAGATGGGCTCGGCGAAGTGACTCTCAACGGAACCACACAAGTGACATTGGTCCAGCAAGGTACTGTCACCGAGTCCACCTGGCGGCCACAGGATTTTGGCCTGGAACCGGCGAACCTCGATTCCCTTTCAGTCGATGGACCGGCGGCCAGCGCAGCGATCATTCGCGAAATTTTCGACGGGCGTCGCGGTCCGGCGCGGGATATTGTGCTGCTTAACGCAGCCGCGGCGTTATGGACCGCTGAGTATGATGCATCGTTAGTCAAGTGCGCCGAACGGGCAGCAGCAGCGGTCGATCATGGAAATGCAAAACGCCTGCTTCAAGAGCTGGCTGAAATGTCACATTCGAAAGCTTAGTGTCTACTACTCCGCGCGAAACCTTCCTATCACGGGGTAGGCTGGATCCTGAAATCCCTTGCCTGTGTGTTCGCCGGGTGGAACCAGGCTGTCAATAAAGGCCTCGTCGTGGTCATCGATTTGGATCTCAGCCGCAGCCACATTATCACGAAACTGCTCGATGGTTCGGGGTCCGATAATCACGGAAGTGACAACTTGATTCGCAAGACACCAGGCAATAGCGAATTGAGACGGCGCGACGCCCTTTCGTTCACAGTAGGAATGGATCCGTTGGGCGACATCCATGCTGACATCGCGCAGCTCGGCTTCCTTCATGCGTTTGTCGTCGCGCGATGCGCGACTGCCCTCAGGGAAGGGCTGGCCAATATGATATTTTCCAGTCAGGATCCCTCGAGCTAAAGGGCTGTAGGTCACTACGCCAATACCATGCTCATGGCAAAGTGGGAACATTTCGACTTCGCTATCGCGATTGACGATGTTGTACAACGGCTGAACACACGTGAATCGATTGAGGTTTAGCTGATGGCTGACCCATAAGGCTTCACACAATCGCCAAGCTCGAAAATTAGAACAGGCGAGATACCGCACTTTACCCGCGCGGACCATATCGTCCATTGCCCTGAGCGTCTCTTCGATGGGTGTCTGATCATCGGGCGCATGGGTGTAATAAATGTCGACGTATTCGGTACTCAATCGCTTGAGACTTTCATCGAGTGCACGAACTAGGTGCACACGACTGGCCCCCGCATCGTTGGGCCCTTCACCCATCGGCTGGCGTCCTTTCGTCGCCAGCACGACTCGGTCGCGTCGATCCGCAATGGCCTTGCCGATCACGATTTCAGAATGTCCCTTGGTGTAAATATTAGCCGTGTCGATAAAGTTAACGCCCCGGTCCGAGGCTTCGTGCATGATACGGATGGAATCCGCCTCCTGCGTCGGACCACCAAACATCATCGTGCCCAGACAAATACGTGAGACCTTCAAGCCTGTCCGGCCAAGTCGCCGATAGTCCATGATGTGATCCCGAAGGGGTCCATGATGTGATCCCGAAGGTGTGCCACTGGCAGCCGCCGAAATAAGCTTGGCGGTACGATAACGCTCTGTTCGGCGGCAAGCCAGTGCCGAAGCTAGTCGGCAGTGATCTATAAATACATCCCGACGTAGCCACCGGTTTTGTCCGTCGCTGCCTGCATCTCTTGCAATCTTTTCCGCGCTCGCTCCAGGTCACCGGCTTCGATATAGCGGTCGAATTCCACGACGACAGCTTGACGAATGGTTTCCATAAACCATTGCAGAATCGGTTCCGTCAACCAATCGCATGTTTCGCGAACCATGCGAATCGTCAAATCACAACGCTCGGTCTTCTGGTCCGTTGAATCCGTAAATAGCGTTCCTTCAAAGGCGAATTCCAACATGCCGATATCATGGCGATTTGTGAGATGGAAGATGCAACTGGCATTATGCAAGTAAAAGGTGTTGTAGCAACCGTGGCGTTCAATGGCATCTTTAATTCGCAAACATTTCTCGCGGTACTTGGGGGAAGCGTCGACAGGGATATCGAGTCTCGGAATACTTCGCAACGGAAGACAATCAAAATAAATATCGACCCATCGATTCATGATATCTTCCTGAGATCGCGACATTTACGCAGTTTCAATTAAAGGGGACGTTGCCAACCTGCTGCTACCCAGCCTCCTTGCGATTTGAAGTCGGCCAGATTTAGCCTGCCGATATGTTCCCAACGCCCTTTCAGTCTTAAGCCCTCTCCGACAATTTCGGGCCGAAACAAGGCAGCGAACTTCCTGCGTATGAAGGTCTTGAAGGTCACTTGCCCTACCCCTAAGTTCTTGTCATTGACGAAAACAACTTCCACGTCTCCTTGTCGTACGAGCTTAGTGACTTCCGGACTCTTTTCAACTTTGTAGATGGCGGTGATATCGACCGCGTATCTTAAATTCTGATCTTGCCGAGTGAATCGGCGACCCCGTACGGAAATCGTGAGCATGTCGTCCTTGAACTGAGTATCGATCGGTCGGTCGGCCGCAAAGGTGATTGACCAAGGATCCTTGTCGGGTCCGATCTTCAACTCGTCGGGTATTTCTCCGGTGAGGTCCAGGACTAGTTTTTCAAGCCGCTCATCCGTCAACGTTTCTCCACCGATCAATGCTTCGGAAAAGTTACCTACCAGCGACTCGTGAATGCGAAGCGTTAGATCGTGGGTCCCGTCCGCTTGGGGTGGAGCATTGGGCGCGCCCAATTGCCGCGCATTGGCTTGCATTCCGGTGAGGAACAGGCGGTCACTAGTCGTGTTCAGCTTGAATGTTCGTGGAAACTCACCTCGTCGGATAAGCGGGTTGCGGAACTTTTCCAAAAACTTATGATTTGGTTCCGCCAGCATTTCCGATGACTGTCTATCCATACGTTGAGCAACTTGGCGCTCGGCTTTGCGAGAGGCCCATGCTTCCGCGCCAGGTTGGCTAGATTGCGCTTGGCGACTGGCAATGCGTTGCACCAAGCACGATTTTGCGGCCACTCCTTCGATATTGGAGTCGGTCTGACAGCGGGCTGTCGCGGGATTCAACCGCAAACCCAATTCGTCAGCCACTAAAGGCTTGCGAGCATTTATCTGAGTTACTCCGGACGAATAAATCGTAACCGGACCATGGTAACCAACGTTTTTCGACACTGCCGTACCCGAGAGACGGATCTCGAAGGAAGCGCGATCCGAATCTGGAACCAGCACCAGTCCTAAGCGGCCGATCGTAGTCGCTGTCCCATGCAGGTCTGTTCCTTTGTAAAAATCATTCACCTCTACCGTTTCATTGACTTCATCGTCGATGCCGGCAGCTAAGAAATCGGACGAAACTTCTGCGAAAACATTCGGACGCCAGTAATGTTGGCGCACCGCGGCAACCAAATAAGGCGCCTGCTGAGACGATTCCAACCATCCTAGGATGGGACCAATCTCCCCGGAGATGTCGGCGGAGTTCGTCTGCTGAAACCGTTCCAGGAGATCCGCCAACTTGTCGAGTTGTTCTGCATACTTTTCGCGCTGCATGCCGGTCGAGGCCGATACGATCTCGCGATATCGCCGGATGGCATCTCGGACTTTCCGGAAGTTCGCTAATTCTAACCCCGGCTCGTTGCGCGAGAATCGTTCCTCGTTTTGCCGTAGGACTTCCGCTTCGGGTGCGGCTGACGACACCTGGTCCTGCAATTCTTTCCACCGCAGGAATGTCTGCCATACAGCACGATTGTTAGCATTTCCTGAAGCCAGAAAGCGATCGAGTGCACGAATCGCACGCACTAGTTCTGACTTGGCTTGCTCGACATCTTCATCGGTGATCGGCTGGAAACGGAGTTTGGCCGCTCTGGCGACTACCGCAAGCTGGTCAGGACGCGCCTGAGATAGTTCTTCTAGCCAGTCCTGCAACGCCTGCTCAACCGCTACAAAGCGGCCCGATTTCAGATGACTGGGCAGTTGGGAGTAGATCGCGAACAGGTGAGCCACTTTTTCTAAACTTGCCTGTCGCCCTGAGGTCAACTCTTGTTCCAATTCTGCCGAGCGGAGATGGTTCTTCCACGCGGCTGCATTTTGATCTTCCCCAAGCCAAGCATGCAGGCGAGTCAATTGATCGCGTACCTTGTGTTCGGCGTCGGCCGCGAACAAGACAGAGTTTGAAGTGATCCACAATACCCAAACAGCCAAACACGATATCCATGCAAATTGCGGCATCCGTTTCTCCTTCACGGCACAACGAGCGCTCCGTCGCCGTCTAAACAATTGATAAATGAAGTCCAAAACCGCGATCCTTTCTGACGCACCCAGGTAATTCAACTACACCTATTCCCAATTGACACTGCGCTAGGTCAATTTGGTTTTGTGATTGCCCTGTTTTAACACACTTGTGACAGCCAATGCACTCTACGTGTCTTACCACAGCCGTGTCTTACCACAAACGTGCCCTTGACCGTTACGCGAATCACCCTGGTGGACAATTCTTCTTGCCAATCAATCCTTACCGATTGGGGACCAAATCTGAAGTGGGGGTTCGGGTGGTCGAGGCTCCGAGGTATATGTAATTTCAAACTTCTGCTGACCGAGACCAAGTCGTACCATCTTGGCGCTCTGGTCCACCGTAATTTCCCCGCTTCCCGGAGTTGGCGGAATGTCGCGTTTGCTAAAAACATGGCGGCCTGTTCGCTTATCGAGACAGACCACCGAATACATCAAGCTATTGCGCGGCGCTTTTTGCAATTGAGCAATACTGGCTTGGCCATAAAAGGTCAGCATTGGCGAATCGGGCGGTTGGTTGAGCGGCAGGGAAGCACTTTCCATTATGGACGGGGCAGGCCATTGCATCGCACCGGACTCCCGATCCATCGCATAGATTTTGCCAAACACAAACAATCCGAGGCCACGGTTTTGTGGAGCAGGCGGGGACGGTGGAACTCGATTCACAATCAAGTGGTAGCCATCGGACGATCGGAGCACGTAGATTCCGGTGAGATTAGTCTCCGCGTCCACTATTGTTTCGAGGCGCCGGTCGGCATGCTGCAGCGAGCGAATCAGGCACTTACCATCAGGCTGCACTACGGCAACTTCGTCTCCGGCCACGATCACGCCTCTCGATCCAGACTTGAACGATTCCGACCATATTGCTTCTCCCGTGACAACATCCCAAAGCTGCAACACCTGCGAGTCTTTGAGATCATTCCATAACA
>JANNPR010001019.1:0-3518 GCA_031400345.1 Planctomycetota bacterium
CGCCGTGGGCGGAGTCAGGCAGCTTGCTCTGGCCAAACCGCCTCCCGTCGTCAGTTGCAAATACGGTCGCCCTCCGCCAAATTCCAGCAATCGCGGCAAGTCTCGGTTGAGACACGTGGTCTCGATATCCAACGTCCAATCCGCAGGAACGAGAGGTGAAAAATCGGGGTCGACTAGCGAGAGATACACCTCCGTGCCGCGATCAATTTGACCCGCAGAATAGCCCACGGACCGTCTTACAGCATGCCAGAATGGTCTTGCACCAGTCGATTCCGTCGAGTGCTTCAAGGAATAAAACGGTTGGAACTCCAACTGTTCACCCTTCGGCGATGTCCCGACCACCCGGTCGACTGAATATATTTCCATCGCACGGGGACGCCGGGCATCCGGAACAACATGATACTCGTAGTCGGCTTGTGTTAGTTGAATTGGCTCGGCTCGTTGTGAAAACAAATTCACCACGGGCGTGCAGCCCAGCTGGAACGTGTCTTTGGATACGTTTTTTTCCAAGTCCGGCAAATGCCGATTCAACAGAATATATAGATCCAGTTGGTTCCCGAGGCGAGACAGTTTAGACGCCGTCAAACCAGCGACTTCAAAAAACAAAAACTTCTCGGGAAATGCAAAAAACTCGGATAGCAACCGATATCCCAGAAAAGATCTTGGCGAATACGGCAGGATGCCTTGGTGGCGTTCGAATCCAACTGGCTGGACGCAGTTGGGATCCAAAGACACCGCGTCACGGTCTGAAGGGGATGAAGCCACGACGACCCCCAGCGTATTGTTCATCAACAGTTCGTAAAGATCGTAAATGAACTGAGATTGGCCCTTCAAAAAGAACCGCAGAGAATTCAGCGGCATCTGGCTAATTTTGACGTTGGGTGAAAAACACTCAAGCTGCAGACGCACCATCGCCTGGGAATCCGCGGTAAACCTGCTTGAAGGCGCTTGAAATGGCCTCCCCTTAAATTCCACGACCTTGAGCTCCATAGGCCATAATGTCAGATCGTAGGTTGTCTTAAAGCGGCAACTCTCACCGTCAACGCCTTTACCATGAGCAGGCTCAGATTCGATCGCTGCACCAGCGGGTATACGATAACCTCCGGTGAGCTCACCCTGGCTGTGGTCCAGACCACATTGAGCGATCGCCATCGATGGTGTGGGCGCCATGTAATGCGGATAGAGAACTCCTAAGAGAGCCTCCGTCAGCTCGGGAAAATCATCGTCGAGCTTATGTCGGATGCGAGCAGAAAGATACGCGAAGGATTCAATTATCCGCGCGACGTGCGGGTCCTCGACGGTGTCCGTCCCCAATCGCAGCCGACTGGCAATCTTGGGATGTGCCTCCGCGAATTCAGCTCCCAGCTTACGTAAGAAGGCCAACTCGCGGTTGTAATAAGGCAGCAATTCATCCGTCATGCATTTTGACTTTTGACTTCGAAAATACCCAGCACGGGTTCTAACTGTGAATCGAACGTAACGGGCTCTGGAGCAGGCTCAGCGTACATTAACGCGTCTATGCGAAAACGCAATGTGCGGTCCGAGGCATCCACGTTTTGCGTCAGCACAACTTTGACTGCCTTGAAACGCGGTTCGTGCCGACGTACGGCTTGCTCGATCACATTCCGCAGCCGCTCGCGTTCGGCAATCGCCCCCATATTGACTCCCGTGAAGTCCGGGATGCCGTAGTTTACGAGCGACCGACTCAATTCGTCCAGATTAGCTGGCCATGCCACACAGCGCCAGCGAGTATTCAAAAGGTTTTCCAAATCCCGGCGAACGCTCTGCTTCAACTCACGCAGAATTTGATGTCGCGATTTGGGGTTTTCACGTGAATTCAGCGGTTCGAGATCAATAAGCCGATCGAGCACCGAAGGGATCAGCGGCTGATCATCGCGAACCTTAGCCATCGTTTTCTTCACTCAGCGCCAAATTGCAGCGTTTGAAGCTCGAGAATGGAGTGGTCTTCGTCACCGATCAAATACATCCTGAGGCCGACACCTCGTACTGGAGACTCATCCCCTCCGCGCCATTCGGTCCCTCGACCCAAACGCATTTGGTCGTCTGTTTTTTGCACGCTGGGATAGATGGATGGCAAATAGACTTCCCCGTCTGGACCGTCGCGAACGATCATATGAGCTTGTCGCCAAAGCAAGTCCTTAGGACGCTCCGGTTTATGGAATTCGACCAGCTCAACCGATTCAAAGGGAATCCAGTAATACTTGCCAGTACTCGTCAGCACTTCGAAAAATGAGGATGTCAGATCGTCCAGATCGCGAAAATCTGAAAAAGACTTTCCATTGGCCGAGCCGGATAATTGCGGTCGCGTTGCCTCCGCTTGGGCCAGCAGCTGAGCGGCTTCACCAGACTTCTCCTCGCGCACAGCAATAGACGCCTGCAAATGCAATTTCAAAGTCGGGGTAGGCTCACCGATAAACTCAGGGAGTCGTCCTTCGGAAAAGAATTGGTGACGGGCAATTTCTGCGCGGAGCAGCTGTCGCCACAATCCGACGCCGATGACGGTCGAAGGATCCTGCTGCATCATTGTGTCTAGCTGTTTGTCGGCCCTCTCCCAATCGCCAAGAAAGAGTAACAGCTCGCACAACTGACCGCGTCGGTTGATTTCCGTTGGGTTCTTCTTCACCGCCTCCAAGGCAGCGGCCACTGCCTCGGTCAATTTACCGGCTTGATATAGTTCGCTTGGCGTCATGCGTGTTTCCTCGTTTTGTGGGATAAGCTTCCAGCTTGTCAAATTAACAGGTACCGGTTTTTGTGCACGTACAACATCTTGTGATGCACGACATCTTGTTTATGCACGACAGGCAGGATGCCTATCCCACGTTACTCGGCCACTATGGTACCGTTTCCAGGCGAGGAAAACATCCGGCGTTATGCAGAGCGGCTCGGTGCCAGCTCGGTGTTAATACGTACTGAGGCAGATAGTTCATCCAATTCGTAGTGCGGAGCGAGTTGCATGACGCAATTGTACGACCCTGGCTTGCCCGGTTGTTCGCGAACTTCGACCCGTGCTTCACGGAGTGGAAAACGTGCCTTTACGTCGGACGAAGCTTCCGCGTCCGACGTGACATACTTTACGATCCAATTCTGCAACAGCGATTCCAGATCAGCCGGTTCACTGAACGCTCCGATTTTGTCGCGGCCCAGAACTTTGATGTAGTGAGCGAACCGTGAAACACACAACATGTATTGCAACATGGAGGAGATTTTGGCATTCGTCGTCGCCGCTGGCCGATCGAATTTCTTGGGTTTCTGCGCGGACTGGTTGGAATAGAAAGCGGAATACTCCGTATCTTTGCAGTCGCATAACGGGATAAAACCTAAGTCCGACAATTCCTTTTCCAGTTGGTCAGTGATGACTACGTCGGTCGAGGATTTAATAGCTATGCCATCGCGATCCGTGCCGAAGCTGTGAACAGGAAGGCCGCTGACAAGTCCTCCCCCGTCGATTCCACGTCGGACGCCGCGAATGTCCGCCAACCAACCAGCTTGGGCATATG
>JANNPR010001083.1:0-2652 GCA_031400345.1 Planctomycetota bacterium
CAGCCGCCGGAGTTGATTACGATAGCCAGTTTAGGTCATTCGGCGTCAAGCCAGTGTGTGAACCCGATCAGGCTCGGCGAAGGCAGAAAAAGTTTGTAGGGGCCGTTTGTCGGCCCGCCTGAACAACAGAACGAGACCAGATTCAGCACTGGCTTGCCGCCGAAAGGAGCGTGATCGTGCGTCCAAACTTATTTCGGCGGCTGCCAGTGGCACACTTCGGGCATCCAAATGCGCAACATCAAAAAGCGCAAGCGAGGTCCGCGAGAATGCCTCGCTTGCGCTTCGGGTTGGTATACCTTTTCATTCGTTCCCACTTAGGAAAACATGCCTGATCTGATTGCCCAGGGAAGTCGGCCGGATCAACGTTGGCGGCGTCGCTTAGCGGCCAGTGAGACCTTAGTGCTGGGTCGATTCGCTGAGGCCTCGTCTCCTTGGGACGATCGGATTTCTCGCCGACATGCCCAACTGGAATGGAACGGCGAGACTTTGGGAGTGACCAAAATCTCCGTTGCCAGGAACCCTATTTTTTATCACGGGCAGGAGACCGAACAATTTCGCTTGCTGCCCGGCGAACATTTCGTGATCGGTGGGACAACGTTTCTGTTGGCGGATGATCCGGTAAAGATGATTGCCGAGGCTCCTGTACCATTGGCTGAACGAGCCTATTCTGCCGACGAGTTGCAACAACTGCGTTTTCGAAATGCCGACGATCGCATCGAAGTGCTGAGTCGCTTGCCGGAGAGTATCCGAGGAGCCCACACGGACTACGATCTGTTTGTGCGATTCGTGAACGTTCTGTTTGTAGGCGTCCCTCAGGCAACTGCTGCGGCACTAGTAGCTGTCCGACCAGATGCCAAATCGGAACCTCCCGTGGAAGTGTTGTACTGGGACCGTCGCCGACTCGCCGGAACAGCGTTCTCTCCAAGTGAGCGGTTAATTCACCGGGCGGTGGCCGATCGCAAGAGCATGTTGCATGTTTGGAATTCGGCGGGGCGACGCGATTCGAGTTACACTCAGTCGGCTGATGTAGACTGGGCGTTTTGCACGCCAGTACTCGGGGAAGGAAGCCGGGGCTGGGCGGTGTACGTCACGGGTAGTTTCGTCGGGGATGCGCCTTTATCCGGCAGTGGAGCCGACGCCCACGACCTGCGGGACGATCTTAAATTTACCGAGATCGCGGCTGCGACTTTAGCCAGTCTACGCGACATGCGAATTCTCGAGCGACGTCAGACGAGCTTGCGCCAGTTTTTTTCGCCAGTCGTGTTGGAGGCACTCGGTGCTTCAGACCCCGATGAAGTCTTAACGCCTCGCGAGGCAGACGTTGCAGTTTTGTTTTGCGACCTGCGAGGCTTTTCACGGAGATCCGAGCAATCCGCGCACGATTTACACGGATTGCTCCGACGGGTGAGTGATGCTTTGAGTGTTATGACTCGTCACATCTTCAATCATGGTGGCGTCGTGGGCGATTTTCACGGCGATGCGGCCATGGGGTTTTGGGGATGGCCCTTTCCTCAACCAGACGCGGTCCAGCGGGCCTGCCAAGCGGCGCTAGGCATTCGACAAGAATTTGCCGACGCGGCAGCGCAACCCGGCGAGCCACTCGCTGACTTTCGCATGGGGATCGGCATCGCTTCGGGACGTGCCGTGGCCGGAAAGATTGGTTCTGCCGATCAGGTGAAAGTAACTGTATTCGGTCCCGTCGTTAATTTGGCGGCTCGACTTCAAGAATTGACTAAACATTTGCGAGCTCCCATTTTGACAGATGAGCCCACAGCGCGCTATGTCCGTCAAAATGTTGCGCGCGAACTAATGCGAGTGCGCCGTGTGGCTCGAGTGCAACCAGCCGGACTCCAGAGCCCCGTAGAAGTTTCGGAGCTAGTACCGCCATACGCGCAATACCCTTTATTGTCAGACCAGCACATCGCGGCCTACGAACAAGCCTTGGATTCTTTGGTGGCGGGCAAGTGGACAGATGCCTTCCGTCAGTTGCACCAAGTACCGGCCGAAGATCGGGTCAAAGATTTTTTGACGGTCTTTATTGCTCAAAACAATCGCACTCCACCTGACGATTGGAACGGCATCATGCCGGCACCTACGTCGGCTCGTTAGTAATCGATCTCAACGGCAAACTCGGTCGACCGTAAATCCTTTAGGATGTCCGTTTCGAGTCCGTCGAGATCGGCGAAGAACAAATCGACACGCTGGTTGCCCTTTCGGCGGTCCACATCGTCGTGGTCGAACACCGTTTGGGTGGCACCGCCGTCGCCGATCGGGAAACAGTCCTCATTCGATCGGGACGCAAATGTCACGCTGGTGTTGTTTCCCGAAAGCTTCTGGACATGGTCGGTATAGCTGTGTGAAGAGTTCCATTTTTTATGGACGGCACGTGATGCCAGATCGCCATTGTCGAACGAGGGACGGGCGGATGAGCCGTTGAGCGGAGTTGTCAGTCCGCCCACCGATGGCGCGGGCGGGTCGGCAATGCCTTGGGGGTTGGTGTTGCCGGCGGAGAGGGCGAATGAGGTCGACGGGGATTGGGAGCCGGAGGTTAGGCTGGCAGCGCCATTGAATTGATAGACGCGATCGGTATTGTTATCGACGATCCAGAGGGCGCTGACGTTTGCGGGGTCAAGCGTAATGCCGGTGGGGCTG
>JANNPR010001092.1:0-1897 GCA_031400345.1 Planctomycetota bacterium
GACAAATCCGAGCACAAAGCGCGGCCCGGCGTTATGGCATAATTTACATTCGGTGCTCGCGTTCACGTGCCATGTTCGCTCGGCGCCTCCGACTTTCACGGCTGAATCGCCAACTCGAAGTGGGCGTTGCGTGCCTATCGATGCCACCAATACCGCATCCTCGCCGGACTCGTCCCACAGATAACTGTGCGGTTGCCAAACCCCGGATTCGTAATGCAACACCTGGGTCTCCAGGCGAATCGACTTACGCGCTTCGCCTTGCGGTAGCGTCAAGTGTTTTACGAAGACCGTTCCCTCCGGAAAAGTCGCAGGCTGGTCGACGTTTGCGGAAAGTTGAATCTGGCCGTCGCCGGGAATTGCAACCCATCGTTGTGCTTCCGCGCCATCCATCCAACGGCTGACGCGTACTTCGTATGGCAGGACGCCGGGCGCCGGTTCCATAGTCTCCAGCGACGAGAACAAGCCAGTCTCACTAAGGCGCCGAGGAAATTCCGCCGAGGTATCCTTAAGGCCGGACGGCAGCAGTTCGTATATCTGGCCAGTCACATCATAGTCGAGCACGAACAGTTCACCTTCGCTGCCCTCGGTGAAGGCGATAACGCGCTGGTCAGTCTCGACCAGTGTCGTATGGGAATACGAATTGTTTTCGTCCGACCGAATAGCCCAAATCGTGCCGGTGATGTAGTCGCCGTACACGAATGAGCCCGCCAGCCCCGGGAGCTTGTCGCCTCGATAAATCGGGCCGCCGATAACCGAATTCGCTTCAGTATGCGAGTGATCCTTGACTGGCGGAAGGATGGGCGTGGGTCCCACTTTGACTTCAGTTCGCAGCGCTGCACGTCCCTCCATCACGGGCCAACCACAGTTTCCACCGCGTACGATACGATGAACCATCTCCCATGATTCCCAACCGTTATCCGCTGCCAAAATGTCGCCGGACCGGACATCGACACCGAACTTCCAGGGATTGCGCAAGCCGTACGCCCAGATTTCCGGACGCGCGCCCTTCAGATCCATAAACGGATTGTCAGATGGAACTGTGTATGCTCGATCGCGCGACTTATGGTCGACGTCGATTCGCAGTATCGCGCCCAACAGATCCGAGACGTCTTGTCCGCTCGTCAGGCCGTCAGGAGGATTTGGCCCCGATCCATCGCCCGTCGAAATATACAAGTTGCCGTCCCTGCCGAATTCCAAACACCCGCCGTTATGCCCGCCCGACGGCCATGTGATAATGACCTCTTCGCTTTTGGGAACAATGCTTGGCTTGGAATCACCTCCGAGAGTGAATCGCGATACTCGAGTGTGACCACCCTGCCCAGGGTGGACATAGCAGACGAACATGTTTCGGTTTTCGCGAAACCTAGGATGCAGCTCCGCATCGAATAGCGATACATTGCGGCCGGCCAAGTCATTAGGCAGCAGCTCGCGCAAGTCGCCGACCAGATCGGCCTGCTTTGCATCAGCAATCTTTGCAAGGCTGTAGATTCGCCCGCCGATCTCGGTGATCAGTAGCCGGTTCGCACCAGGGATCTCTTCGATACTTGTCGGTTTTTCGAAGCGAACTTGTGGGTACGCGGACACGATGCGATAAGGCGCTGGTGTTTCGGGAGATCCTGCGATACGAGACTTTGTCCACGGCGGCCGAACTGTGGATGCCTTGTCTTCCGCGTTTATCATCGTCACGGAGAACCAAACTAAGGCTCCGAGGAACGCTGCGCAGTGAATATGGGATGTAGTAAAGAAAACCATTGTCATTTCCCTGGCTTGGTTTAGAAATTAGCCGTTGAGCTGCTGAATATTAGTTGGACAGCTCCAGTTTGTCAAGGACCTCTCAACGTAACCTCTGTGCTATTATGCGTGCAACTTAAGCATGACTTTATGATAGTTTCGCGAT
>JANNPR010001093.1:0-2466 GCA_031400345.1 Planctomycetota bacterium
GCCAAATTGCGTCGCTGACGAGTAACCCCTTGCGGCTCAAGCGAAGTGCCTTTCCCGTATCTACTATTAGATCCATCTCCAAGAATCGCCTCAGAGGTTGTTCAATCAATTGTCGTATTGTGAAGCCTGTTTCGTTGGCAAATGGTTCGAACTCGACCCCCTCCAGTCGCCGCATGCCGAAGACGAGCCGCTCTCTGGCAGCGTTTTCATCGTCGAGGAATTCGCTTTCATGAGTGGGTGACTGACCATCCAAAACGCGACGTATGTAACCCGTTGTACTGCGATGATTAATCTCGCGTCGACCGTTTACATATCGCGCGGCACCGGCTCCAGCAGCGAAATAGGGTTGTCCCAACCAATAGGCCTCGTTATGCCGTGAGCGAAACCCGGGGCGCGCAAAGTTCGAGACTTCGTAGTGCTCGAAGCCGTTTTCCGTCAGAAAGTCGATCGCATATTCATACATCTCGGCTTCCAGATCTTCTGGCGTTCGTGTTAGCTCGCTTTTTTGTAACCGACTGAAGAACGACGTACCGCGTTCAAATGTTAGCCCGTAACACGAAACGTGATCCGGAAGCAAAGCGAGGGCAGCTTCCAAGTCCCTTTTCCAATTGGATAACCGTTCCCCGGGCGTGCCAAAAATCAAGTCCAAGGAAACAGATAGACCATATCCCCGCACCAGACGCACGGCCGATTCAATGTGACTGGAATCATGATCACGTTCCAAGAGTCGTAGTTTGCCCGCCTCGAACGATTGGGCGCCGAGGCTGATTCTCGTTACTCCCCAAGTTGCGATAACCGCAAGTTTGTCAGTGGTAACGTCGGCCGGATTAGCCTCGACGGTGAACTCGCATTCGGCCGCAGGAATAAACCAATCGCGAACTAGGTGGAGCAGGCTGTCCAATTGTTGGGCGGATGGATGGGTCGGAGTACCGCCGCCCAGGTAAAGGGAATCCACTTCAGAGGGGTGTTCCAGCGCCGACAATTCTCGCGCGAGCGCTTGAAAATAGGGCTCTATCAGATCATCACGATGTGCCACTAGAGTGAAATTGCAGTATCCGCAGCGGTGGCGACAGAACGGCACATGGATATACGCCGCACGTGGCTGGCGAAAACGCGGATTATCTATTGGCTGTCCGGACGCGCTTACAACCACAAAACCAATCGTCCATTTAACATGTCGGGAAAGGCCTTCTCCACGAGCGAGCGAATCTGCTTGTCACGATAGCGAGTGCTAAAGTGCGAGCAAATGATTTTCTCATTTTTAAACTGGTCGCTGCGTTCAATGAAATCGTCCAGATGCATATGCCCGTGGCGATGAATTTTTTCCTTGCGGTGACTGGGCGCGACAAACGTCATTTCGGCGATCAGGATTTGCGCCCTCATCATGTCGGGATTGCTGTCCAAACCCGGGGGCGAACTGTCGCCCAGATACGCCACAAGCGGCATACGATGTTCTCGGGACACCTCCACCCCAGACAGACGAACGTCGCGAATCTGTTCGCCAGTCAAATCTTGATACTCTTCCTTCAATTTCTTGCGTCGCTCCCAGACTAAGAAACCGAGCGAAGGCACGGTGTGTGTCGTGGCGTGAACGGTTACCACTAATTCCCGTGACAATTCAATCGTATCCCCAGCCTGAATCGGTTCCAGATGACACGGCAATCGCCCGCGGTCCAATCGACTGATCACTTTTAGCAAATGCTGGATTAGCTCCAGCGAGTGACTGGGAACGTAGATCGTCGGCGGCTCCATTTTCATCATTCGCCGTCGAGCGACGTAAACGGGCAACGCCGCCAAGTGGTCGAGATGAGTATGAGAAATGAACCAGGATGGAGTGCCCATGAAATCCCATGGTTGGGCTCCCAGATCGAATCCCAGCTTCAGTTCGGGAATGCGCCAGTAAGTTTGAACCGCGGCACGCGAGTAACCCTCGATGGTTAAGCCACGATGAATTAACGATTTAATTGGTGCGTTGTTGACCATGCGCTGCGGAAAGATTGGGGAACGAGGTCCGCTGGCCAGTCTAGGGTAGCAACCAAAAAAGAGCGAGTGGGGAGGCGAGGTTTGATGGGCTGAGGGTCGGGTCCGACCAGCGAGGAACCCATTTAGCGGCGTCGGCGCTTTTTGCTTCGCGAATCTGACTCGAATTCCGCGAACCACGCGTCGGCTGCGGCACGATGTGACTGCGCTGCCGTAGATCCCGACTGTTCCCCTTCTGGCGCCGCCGGTTGGTTGAGGGCATTGACCACAAGAAGTACGTCGATGGGTGCCACAAAATTATCTCCGCTGGTATCGATATACGGCGGAATTGCTGTGGAAGGGGGGGGCAGCGGTAAGGCCCGAGATTGATTGGCGTTAAGATCGTTAATGATTAACAAGGCGTCGATCGGTGAAACAAAACCGTCGTCATTGACGTCGATCGCGTTTCTGGGGTTTTGCCACGTGGTTAAGATTGCCGCATCAATG
>JANNPR010001124.1:0-5460 GCA_031400345.1 Planctomycetota bacterium
TGAGGCCGCCGCCAAACTATCTCATCCAAACATCGTGCAAGCCTACGATGCCAACGAACAAAACGGAACGCATTTCTTGGTTATGGAATACGTGGACGGACGCGACTTAGGTGAGTTGGTAAAAACTCGTGGAGCCATGCCAATTGATATGGGAGTTGATTTCATTTTGCAGGCCTCACGTGGTTTGGCTTATGCCCACCGCGTGGGGGTCGTTCATCGGGATATTAAGCCGAGCAACTTGCTAGTCGATCGAAAAGGCACCATTAAGATCCTCGATATGGGACTCGCCCGGATTGAAGAAGATCGGGCGGCGAATGCCTTTGAGAGTGCGCTTACCCAAACAGGGCAAGTTATGGGGACCGTTGATTACATGGCCCCCGAACAGGCGCTCGACACCAAGAAAGCCGATGCGCGAAGCGATATCTACAGTCTCGGTTGTACTCTGTACCGCATGCTGACTGGACAATATGCCTACGCCGGAAGCTCGATGGTGCAGAAAATCTTGGCTCATCGAGATCAACCAATCCCCTCACTCGTAGATTCCATCATCCGTCTTCGCTCCAGCGTCACTCGCGGTCGTCCAGAGGGTCGGCAATCGCCTGCTGATCAACAGATCGGGAATTCGTCGTCGGAAACGTCGATTTCAGATCGACTGAGGAAACGGCTCGCCGACCTCGATCTAATCTTTAAGAGAATGGTTGCCAAGCGTCCCGAGGATCGCTTCCAGCAAACGACTCAATTGGTAGCTTCGCTCGAAGGTTGGAAAGCATCCGATGCAGCCACAGTTGGTGCTAGTACGCCTCGTGACGCGACACAGCATTCCGCGCCAATTCAGCCCTCCAATCTAGTATCAGATGCGGGCAATGTCCCGGGTCGCACGACCACAACTAAGCTGCGTACGCAATTGCCCCATACCGTTGGTCACAATGATGCGACCGTGAGTCTCTATCGTTCGGAGGCGGACACAGATCCCAAGGCGAGCACCGTTCCCAAGGCGAGCACCGTTCCCAAAACTAACACCGTTCCCAAGGCTAACACGGATCCCAACACGCAATAGTTTTGGACCGGCCCGACGTGGCTGGCTACAAAAAAAAGAAGGGCTCCTGTTCGCCGCAACAAGAGCCCTTCCCTGTTTGGCTGCCCGAACGAGGACTAAAGCTCCAAGTTCGGAGACCCGCAGCCGTAAGGAGGGTATCGGGTTTTGCTATCATGGGACTTTAGGAACCGACAGGGTCGTGTTACAGTCTACCAACAGTGCCCACTTCAGATGGACGCGCCTTAGTTATTCGAATTCTTGGAAAGTTCGGCTTACATGACAGAGCCTGCAAAACTTGCGCTAGAAGATGGAATGGTTTTCACGGGAAAGTCATTCGGGGCGACCGGCGAAACTGCAGGCGAAGTGGTTTTCAACACTTCGATGACAGGCTACCAAGAGATTCTCAGCGACCCGAGCTATCGTGGCCAGATTATCACGATGACCTACACTCAGATCGGCAACTACGGAGTCAACGAGGAAGATATTGAGAGCCACAAACCCCATCTCGCGGGGTTCGTTGTGCGCGAATGTTCCCGCCGTCATAGTAATTTTCGGGCACAAGGCCGATTGCAAGAATATCTTGAAGAATACGGGATTGTCGGGTTGGAAGGAATTGACACCCGGGCGTTAGTGCGTCACATACGGTCACAGGGCGCCATGAAAGGGATCCTTTCAACTGTCGACCTGGACGATCATCGACTGGTGTCCAAAGCCAAAGCCAGCCCAGGGTTGGTGGGCCGCGACTTAATTCGCGAAGTTCTCCCGGAAAACCGCCGAGTTTGGGATCAGCGATTGAGCCCCTGGACCCATTTGGCGGCTCAGAACACTCTGCCACAAGACCAGGGACCTCGGTATCACGTCGTTGCGCTCGACTACGGAATGAAATGGAATATTGCTCGCCATCTGTACGATCTAGGCTGCGACGTCACTATCCTGCCGGGAACGGCCTCAACCGAAGAGGTGCTCGAATGCAAACCCGATGGTGTGTTTCTGTCCAACGGACCCGGCGACCCCGAGCCGTTAGATTACGCAATTCACACAATTCAGGGATTATTGAACAAAGTTCCCGTCTTCGGCATTTGCCTTGGTCATCAGTTACTTGGATTAGCCTGTGGCGCCAAGACATTTAAACTCAAGTTTGGACACCGTGGTTCTAACCAGCCGGTTCTTAATTTGGAAACTCAGCGCGTCGAAATTACCTCACAGAACCACGGATTTTCTGTAGACGAGAAAACTTTGGGCGACGATTTGGAAGTCACTCACCGGAATCTAAATGACCACACGATCGCTGGATTTCGTCACCGCCGACTTCCAGCATTCAGTGTTCAATACCACCCCGAAGCATCGGCCGGGCCCCACGACAGTAATTATCTTTTTGGTCAGTTCCACGAGCAGATGGCAAAGTCGAAAAAAGCAGCGAGGTAGCGGTCGAAGTGTGCCACTGGCTGCCGCCGAAGTTAACGTGAACATTCGAAGTCGGACTTTCGGCGGCGAGCCAGTGCTGCCTTGGGAGGATTGAACTGAGAGCTACACGTCGCGGACCGCGCACTGGCCTGCCGCTGAAAAAACGCATACCCGTCGCCAAACCAACTCCAGCGGCCGCCAGTGGCACACTACATACTCTAATCCCATCCCTTGCCATCTTTCCGCTCTCCACAAATGGCGACCTCCATATCCAATGCGGCGGCCATCGAGGCCTTAGCCAATAGGGCGCGATCCGCGGCGTCCTCAGATTTTGCGTAAGCCACTTGGATGTGATTGCTCTTGTGGCGTGCCATCATTTGGTCGCGAGAGACGCCATACGTGACCGCATGCATGATGGGCCATTGTGGAGTTGTTGCTTGCCACCGCCGATTGGTTTACTCGATTGGCAGTTGCTTAACGCCTGCTCGTCCTAAGTCCATTTTGAGGCGATGATCTTCCACGTAGATGCGAGACCACACGATTTCGCCCGGTTTCGATATTCCCTTAAGAGTTCCGCCGCCGTTGGGAAAGTACATGGCAGGTTGTCGCTCGCTCGACGCCGAACTCCAGCCTCCTTCAAAATGTGCGGGCGGAGCTGAGCCGCTGATTAGGAATACCCACACATAGTCGTTCGTGGTGCCGGACGCATCCCAGTCGCCCCATCGCAAATCATGCAAAGTGTTCTCCACAGGCTGTCCCATTGCTTTATGAATTCGGTAAGTCATCAACGCATCAAGACCAGCGCATTCGTCTACTTCGTTGAAGTGGGGCAACGGTTCGCCTTCGCAGAGCACGCGGTTGCCGTCGCGGCTAGAAACGGGTGGCCGATCCGAGTTATTCAGTGTGCCCTCGACCAAATCGCTCGCTGGCATCAGATCCTTTAGCCCTTGTTGATATTGAATACCAATCGTTGCGCAGCCGTAGTCATCCGCGATACGTAACGCGGCGATGTACATCTTGCATTGCATCAGAATTTGTTCATCCGTGAGATCCGTATCGTGGCGAGGTCCCGTGAAAAACTTCATGCCTCGCTCCTCCATCCACTGGCGGACTTGTTGCGCCTCATCGTCGGGTACGGTTGTAGACTCGTAGTACAAGGCGGATTGGCTTAAACGCTCTTTGAAGACACCGGTCGGATGGAGAAGCTCGTCCGGTATGATCGCATTGAACATGCCCATGCAGCCTTCGTCAAAAACCCCCATGATGGCTTTGTTCTGTTGCAATTCTGCCGCCATCGATTCACCCAATTTTCGTTCCTTGCCGCTAACCTTCACTTTCTTCCAGGGCGTGACGTGCTTCGTGTCGTGTTTTAATTTCCCCTTTTCCAACCAACGGGATAGCTTGTGACGAAAGCCAACTTCAGAGAAGTCTTCGCCCCATAACGATGAATAACGCACGCCAGCTTTGGTGAGTGATCCGTTCAGGTTCAGCATACCCACCAGTCCTGGCCAAGTGCCCGACCAATTGGCCACGGTCAAGATCGGCCCGCGATGAGTCATTAACCCATGCAGCACATGATGGGAATACTGCCACACCGCCTCAGCCACAATTAGCGGGGCTCGAGAGTCGATCGTAGAAAAAACCTGCATACCTTCCTTTTGCGAAGCGATAAACCCATGCCCTTCATGTTCCTTAAAAGGGTGCGCTCTCAGCAAACGATATCCACAGGCAGCAACCGCGTCAGATAATTGAGTCTCCATTTCATGCTGGGCCGCCCAGCATTTCCGATTCGCGGAAAGCCGCAAGTCGCCGTTGGCAATCAACAAAACATCCGTTTTGTCGGCGCGGCGAATGTCTTTTTGGATAGGAAGGCGATAAGGAGCCATTGGGAAGCTGTTTCCTAGGGTCTTGGTTGAAAACCTAAAGCACAAGTCTTGATGTTGCGCAGTTTTCCGTTCATCACGCTGAAATCGTTCCATTCCCAAATTCCAAAGGGCAAGCCGAGCGGCGACGTGAGCCGCGAAGCGCCACCCGGAGTAAGGAACGAGGAACCGAATTTACCTTTCGCGCGTCTGCCTTCAACACCAGCGTCCCGCTCTGCAATCCTGTCGCACGGGCGGCGTCTATCTTAACCAGGTTGATTTTTGGACGCAAAGCTACGTCGTATTGCCGTTTTGGACGTTGCGAACGACCAGTCCGAAACGTATGATCAAGCGTAACGCAACTGAGTCTCAGTAGCGAAAGCTGCAGTCGATCTCATTCGCCAACCTCGACCCGCCTGAGTTACTCATGCCACACGCCCAAGCTCCGAGTGAATTGATTCCATTGCGATTTATGTCGCCCGGTCAAACGGCTCGGGTAGGTGATCTTGTTGGTAACCCTGCGGACGTTCATCGATTGGAAGAACTTGGTCTCAGGCGAGGTGTCACCGTCGAAATGCTGCAGACGGGAAGCCCGTGTATCATTCGTTTTTCAGGAGGCAAATTCTGCGTGCGCGACGCAGACGGGATGGGAGTGCTTGTCGAGTTAGGGGCCACCCAGTGACGCTGAGCGAAATGAAAGTTGGGCAATGCGCGCGAGTCACGGCCATACTTGGAATGGATGAAATTAGCGTGCGTTTGTTGGAAATGGGATTAATTCCCGGGACCGAGTTGTCGATCATCGGAACCGCGCCTCTAGGCGATCCTTTAGAGCTGGATTTACGTGGTTATCGTCTCAGCATTCGTAAGCGCGAGGCAGCTCGCGTGACGGTCCTTCCTTCAACCTGAACCGATCGATGCAGTTATCTCCCGTATCGGGTTTGCGCCACATTACCGTTGCCTTGGTTGGAAACCCCAATACCGGGAAATCAACGCTTTTCAATGCGCTCTCTGGGTTAAATCAGCGAATCGGAAACTATCCCGGTGTCACGGTGGAGAAAAAGATCGGCCGGATGGTCCTTGACGGCTGCACGTTCCAATTGGTGGATCTGCCCGGCACGTATAGTCTGGCACCGCGGTCACCAGATGAAATGATTGCGG
>JANNPR010001167.1:0-2636 GCA_031400345.1 Planctomycetota bacterium
TGGCTGGAACCCACTATTGCGACAAGATCGAAGTAGTAGGCACAGGTTGTAGTAGCCTACACTCCGTGTGCCGTTGCGGCACAAGAAGCGTGCCTACTACATCAGTCTCAATCCAAATAGGCAAACTCATTGGTGTTCAGCAACATCAACGAGTAAACGGCTAGGGACTTCTGTTCCGCGAGATCATGCTTAGAGCGAAGTTCGAGTATGAACTCTCGATCGCGATCGATCTCGCTTTGGTCAGGTTGACGCCCAGCCACCAAACGAATGGCTAGTGCAATCTGTTCTGACAATCCCCTGGGCCGTTCGCGGAGCAAGCGGTCAGCAAACCTCGACGCTTGTAACATAGCGTACTCGCCATTTAGCATCCCCAGGGCCTGAGTGGGGACGGTGGTCGTGTATCGGATTGGACAACTCGAATCGGTGTCGGCGACATCGTGACTGGATAGGATAGGGACCAGTAGAGAACGTTTCAGATAGATGTAAACGCTGCGCCGATTCGCTTCCTCCGGTGGCGACTTTCCCCAGTTCTCTCCCGGTCGGGACTGCCCTGCGAGCACCTCTTTCGGGATCGGCGGGTAGATACCTGGCCCGCTCATCTTTAGATTTAATTGCCCGCTGACTGCTAACATCGAATCACGAATTTCTTCGGCGGTTAGTCTGCGCGAGTCGAATCGCCATAACAAGTCGTTGCCAGGATCTTTCGCCAAGCCTTGGGAACTGCTCGCATTTCCTTGTCGATACGTACTGGACATCAAGATCAGCTTATGCAAACGTTTCAGCTTCCATCCACCTTCGATGAACTCACTGGCTAACCAATCAATCAGTTCCGGGTGGGTGGGTTTATCGCCAGCGAACCCAAAATTGCTGCTCGAACGTACCAGCCCGCGACCGAAGTGGTACTGCCAAACCCGATTTACGATCACGCGAGCTGTGAGCGGGTTCTCTGGGGATGCAACCCAATTGGCTAGTGCGGTGCGCCGTCCGCTGGACTTGGCGTGCTCGTCCGCTGTAACGATACTTGGATCGGGAAAGCGCAGGACGATGGGAAAACCGGGTTCGACTTGAGATCCTTCGGAATGTGCGTTGCCGCGGATCAACACGTGCGTAGCAGCAGGATGCGCCACACAGGCGTTTACCGATAGCGCCAGGTCTCGCTCCGGTTCCGGCATTTTTTCCAGATGTTTGACTTGGCCCTTCAGCCGATCATAGTCCTCCAACTCCTGGGCGGAAACAAACTCCTTCAGCTTGCGATCGATGACCGGCTGGCGGTCGTTTGTGGCTGCGGCCTGACGTTCTTCAGCCGGCATCTTGGCAATCGCGGCGTCCTCGATCTTACGCATGGACGCCAAGAGTTGATCCTTTCGCTGCTGTCGCTCTTCCAATTCATGTTCGTATTTGGCTCGCACTTCCGGCGGCGAAATATCGGTAAGGTTAAACTTGGATCGAACGTCGCGAGTATCGCTGTACGGTTGAACGTCGCGGAAGAACGCCGCCATTCGGTAATAGTCCGTCTGCGGAAACGGATCCAACTTGTGATCATGGCAACGTGCACAGTTCATCGTGATGCCAAGAAAGACCTGCGAAGTGGTGCCGATGTAATCATCAATCTCGTCCCAACGAGCTTGTAACGGGTCGGCTGGTTCGTCATCCCAAACTCCTAGACGGTAATATCCTGTCGCGATAATCGATTCGACGTTGGAATCAGCCAACTCGTCGCCGGCCAACTGCTCGCGAATGAATCGGTCGTACGGTTTGTCTTCGTTCAGCGAGCGGATGACGTAGTCGCGATATCGCCAGGCGAATGGCTTGATGCCATCCCGTTCGTATCCATTGCTTTCCGCAAAACGTACCAAGTCCAGCCAATGGCGACCCCACTTCTCGCCATATTGGCGAGATTCGAGCAATTGGTCGACGACCTGCTCGTAAGCGGCCAGAGATGGGTCTCTAACAAAGCCATCCACGTCGTCGGGTACTGGTGATAGACCCGTCACGTCATAACAAAGTCGCCGAATCATCGCGACGGGCGGAGAGGCCGCCGAGGGAGCTAGATCGTTCGCCTCCAGTCGCGATAATATAAAGGCGTCAATGGGATTGGTAACCCATCCGGTTTGGCGAATTGGCGGAAGTTCTGGCCGACGGATGGGCTGAAACGACCAGTGTTTGTGGCCTTCGTCCAGACTTGGAGCAGCCTTTTTCTTAGCCGTTTCTTGGGACAGCTTAGTATCTTCGCTCGTACCGGGTGTCCAAGGTAGACCCTGTCTCACCCAGCGGGTTAGAATTTCGATTTGATCAGCTGGTAACTTGCCGCTCGGCGGCATCTCAAATCCGCGACAGTTGATCACCTCGATCAACAGGCTCTCTTCCGGTTTGTCGAGCGCGACGGCGGATCCCGAATCACCGCCGTTCAAGACCGACGAGCGACTCGTCAGACGCAATCCTCCGCGGATCTTCTCTTCGCCGCCGTGGCATTTAACGCAATTGGCTTGCAGTACAGGGCGTACCTTCTGTTCGAAGAACTTTAGATCTTCGGCCGAAAATTTCGGCGTATCGCTTTTAGACTCCGTCTCGCCCGCGGCACAAGCCTGCCGGGCCGTAGACGTCAGTACCAACAGCAGGACAGCGGTCCATACTCT
>JANNPR010001207.1:0-3315 GCA_031400345.1 Planctomycetota bacterium
GAATAGGAATTGACGCTCATCCGCTCTCCACAACACCCGCAGAACGCGATGCCCTGCAACAGCGCGCGGCCCTTGCGCGGCGATCCCTGGCGATCGCCTCGGAACCAGTTGTCGTGCAGCGTCTGTTGGTTCTCCAGAAACTGTGACCAAGTAATGTAAGCCGGGTATGCATCTTGACGACAGACCGGCCAGTCGTCCAACGCCCGCGGATGCACCATGGCTTTGCCGTTGGTCGGCGAGCGGTGGAATGAATCGTATTCCCATTGTCCATACACGTAGGCACCGGCATACGTCGGATTGTGCAACATGCGGATGATCGCGCTGAAATCGGGATCTTTCCAAGTCACATCGCCGTGGCTCGATCCGCCCCAGGTCACGGCCGGGATTTTCAGTTTCTGTTCGACCAGTTGAACCAATACCTGCCGGGCAACGCGGTGGCGATTGAATAGCTCAAAGATATACTGCACGCGGGACTGAACCTGCTGGTCCGGATCTTTCACGATCTTATCATCCTCCTGGCGACGATATCCCACCGGCAGAGACCTCGCGAGTTCGCCGCGGCGGGCCTTGTTCCAACGTCCCTCATGCAATCGCTGTTTGAGTGTAAACAGCTCTGCTTCGGAAATCGTTCCCTTTACGCCGAGCAATAATCTGTCATTGGGATCGCGCGGATTATAGATAGCGGCTTCATCACCCAGCAAGGTGTTGGTCACCACGCAGATCTCGACGAGTCGATGCCAATCCGCATTGGATCTCGTCAGCCGCGACGCTTCCAAGGCCATGACGATGCCCACCTGACCAGCGCCGATTTCGGCGATCAGATTTTTGAATCCCTCGCGATGCGTGCTGGATGTTCCGGTACGACCCTGATCTTCGTCCACCGTCTTGACCGTACGCTGTGGCCATCCCAGTGACCGAGCACGGTCGACCAGTGCATACTGACGTTGTCGGCTCTCGTGATTCTTCCGCACCTGTTGCGGACTCTATTGTCGAATTTAAACGACCGCATCACGCGTAAGGTGCATCCGGCTGATCTTGTTGCTTGTATCCATAACTGGCTCCAGTTTCAATTAAGCGGATTCGTTCTGGTGCCGCACGGCCCGCAGCAGCATCTCCGAAAAATGACCGCCGAACTGCACTCGCTGCTCGTGCGGCAACGCAAACCACAACTCGTGCCGACCTACTTCGGCTGGGAGGATCTGTGGCGTCGCTTGCGTTTCTTGGGTGAGGGAAGTTGCTGACAGAACTTGGCCATTTCCAGCAACCTCATCGCATCGATCTGCGTCGCTCTCATCAACACGGGAAGCACATCGCTCGGGATGTCGGTCCAGGTGAGCGGAATGGCGGCTTTCTTCCCCGATGCCAATTGCACTACTCCCCATGGCTCCTCCTTGTGCCAAAAGCAATCGCGCAACGTCGCAAGCGAACCACCGACTTTGCGGCGGTTCTTGGTGATTTTTATTGGGCGCCCTATGTACGGAAAACTCGAAAGTAAAGCAAGTGCTTTTTGTCGCATGTCACAAGGGCGCCATGAGCGAAGCCGAAATTCACATCCTCCGAGCGCGCATGGAGCAGGGACGCAGGAACAAGGCCGAACGCGGCGAATTGTTCACCAGACTGGCGTGTGGCTACATTCAACTCCCTTCCGGAGAGGTAGTGCGGGATCCGGACGAGCAAGTTCAGGCGGTGATTCGAACCGTGTTTAGCAAGTTCGAATCGCTTGGTAGTACGTATGGCGTCATGCGGAATCTCGTTCAAAACGGTATTCGCTTGCCTTATCGCATGCATTCAGGAGCGAATCGCGGCCAGTTGGAATGGCGTCCAGCAAACAGTGCGAGACTTCTAAAGGTTCTGCATAACCCAATCTACGCTGGTGTGTATGTTTTTGGTCGAACACGTATGGATTACAAGCATGGAGCCGGCAAAGGGAGACAAAAACCGATTTCGCGAGAAGAGTGGCGTGTCGTGATACCCAGCCATTTACCAGCCTATATTGATTGGGAGCAGTTTCTACAGAACCAGCAAAAACTCTTGGAAAATTGCACTCGCCGCGGCGGGCGGGGTGCACCGCGCGAAGGCGCATCTCTGCTTGCGGGTTTGATTGAGTGTGGGCGATGCGGCTATCGGATGCAGATTAGCTACAATGGCCAATCGCCCTCCTACCAATGTCAAGGCCAGCTTCGTAACGGCGCAGGACATCTCTGCCAAAGTTTATCAGGCGTGACTCTTGAAGAGGCAGTAGCCAAGCAAGTACTGAATGTGTTAGAGCCAGCCTCGTTGGAGCTGAGCCTGCGAGCGGCAGACGAACTCCAGCAGGATCGCAAAGTATTGAATGATCATTGGCGCCAACGGTTGGAACGCGCCGCGTACGATGTTACCAAAGCCAAACGCCAGTATGATGCTGTCGAACCGGAGAATCGATTAGTGGCTCGGGAGTTGGAACGCCTTTGGGAAACGGCTCTCTTACAACGTCAACAGCTCGAAGAGGAATATGATCGATTCCGAAATGAGCAGCCGCAACAGTTATCAGATCTCGAGCGCGCTTCGATCATGGAACTCGCGTCCGATATTCCGGCCCTTTGGCATGCCCCGACTACTAAGCCGCAGGATCGTCAGGCGATCATTCGATATTTAATTGATCGAGTGGTAGTTAACTCACAGGGAGATACGGAATACGTAGATCTAACGATCCATTGGAAAGGAGGCTTCGCAAGCCAGCAGGAAGTGATTCGGACTGTCCTGAGGTATTCGAAATTACGCGACTTCCCGGTGCTCAAGCAGCGAATCGTCGAGCTGCACGCGTCGGGTTGGGCAGTAAGGGAGATCGCGAGGCAACTCAATCAAGAGGGATTTAATACACCACGCCGACAGCAACATTTTACGAAAGGAATGATCGACCAATTCCTGTCTCGATATCGTCTCAACGCGCCTCAACGAGTACCAGCTCGCGATATACTGTTACCGCATGAATGGTGGGTCACTGATTTGGCTCGGGAGTTATTGGTTGCTCGTCCAACACTTCAACGTTGGCGTAGAAAAGGATGGCTGCACGCCAGAAGAATTAATAGCTGGTGGGCGATCTGGGCTGACGAAAGTGAACTTGACCGCCTTCGTCGCATCCGTGATCAGGTATCTCTCGGGAATAACGCATATCCTCCCGAAATTACGACACCGAAGGAACGTCTCGCTGAGTAACAGACACCTGTTGCTAGCAGTGATACTGCGCGACACCCATTAACAAAGGACGTAGTATGAAGACATCATCCATGACACATTAGAAAGTCGTTTGCGGATAACGGCGATCTTGTCTTTGTC
>JANNPR010001243.1:0-2635 GCA_031400345.1 Planctomycetota bacterium
CGAAGCGAGTAGCGGTCGCGTATTAGCAGTCGGCAGTCAGGGGTGGCAGGCTTTTCGCGAGTTCACACGCCCTTCGAACGCTCGTCCCTCGCGTCTCAGGGACGTGCCACCCATCACTGCCTACTTCTACGCGAGCAACTCTTTGATCAC
This sequence comes from Planctomycetota bacterium, assembly GCA_031400345.1. GTDB lineage: Bacteria > Planctomycetota > Planctomycetia > Pirellulales > Pirellulaceae > JANNPR01. The sequence goes on from JANNPR010001243.1 coordinate 151, forward strand.
ACGCGCCTGGTAGACGTCGGTCAGGCGTTCATCGCGGCTGTTATGTGCAAAGTTTAGCATTTCGTGGTTGAGTCCCAGCAAATGGAGCAGCGTGGCGTGCAGGTCAGCAGTTTGCGTGCGATGGGCGACGGCACGGTAGCCGAAATCGTCGGTCGCTCCATACGCTTGCCCGCCTCGTATACCGCCGCCGGCCAGCCAAATGCTGAAGCCATATGGATGGTGGTCACGACCTTCGGTGTTCTTGGCATTATTCCCGTCACGTTTTTCTGCGCCCGGCGTGCGGCCGAATTCGCCACCCCACTGGACCAAAGTGGATTCGAGCAGTCCCCGCTGCTTCAGATCGGTCAGCAGACCGGCGACTGGCAAATCGGTCTGTTCGCAACAACTGCGAGTGCCGGACGCGTTGCTCGTGTGCGTGTCCCAAGGTTGACCCTTCATGAAGATTTGTACGAACCGCACGCCACGTTCGACCAGCCGCCGCGCCATCAAGCACCGTTTGCCATACGCTCGAGTCGTCTCTCGATTCAAGCCGTACAACCGTTGCGTCGCTTCAGTTTCCTGAGCCATGTCGAGGGCATCGGTTGCACTAAGCTGCATTCTCGCGGCGAGTTCGAAACTGGCAATGCGGGCGTCAAGTTCCAATTCTCCGGGATGTGTTTGTTGATGGCGAGAATTGAGCTGTCTCAATAAATCCATCCGGCCAAGATCGATATCGGCCGGTCGCGCGGATTTCGGTTGCAAATGCAACACGGGCATTCCCTCGGAGCGAATTGCGGTCCCTTGATAGATGGGTGGCAGCCAGCCACTCGACCAGTTCCGGGCTCCGTCAACCGGAAGTCCCGTTGGCTCGGGTAATGCCACATAGGCCGGTAGGTTTTGATTCTCAGTACCCAATCCATACGCGACCCACGACCCGATATTAGGCCGTCCGGAGACAGTCAGTCCGGTGTTGGCCATCCAAATCGCCTGCTCGTGATTGCGATGCTCGGTGAACATCGAGCGAATGACGGCGATCTCGTCGGCGTGTTGCGCGACGTTCGGCAGGATTTCAGAAAACTGCAATCCGCTCTGGCCATGCTGCGAGAATTTGAACGGGCTGCCGAGCAAGTTGGTCGTCCGCTTCTCGTCGTCAGCCACTTCGGCTGGCGGTGGCTGGCCATCCAAGCGAGACAACTCCGGCTTGGGATCGAGCAAGTCCACATGGCTTGGTCCGCCATGCATAAATAACTGAATTACGGCGCGAGCTTTCGGCGCATGATCGGGCGCCTTGAGCAGCAGGTTGTGACCAGTGGCAGCCGCCCAGCCCGATTCCCCGACGAGCGCAGCGAGCGCCAACCCGCCAAAGCCGCTGCCCAAACGCGCCAGCGCCTCGCGCCGCGACCAACGCAGATCGGAATACTCAGATTCCATTGTCATCTCGATCGTCCTAAAAGTTTAGCCGTATGAAGTCGATTGTGGAAAAAGAGGAAGGATGAAGTGTGCCACTTGGCAGCCGCTGGAGTTGGCTTGGCAACCGGTACACGTTTTTTTAGCGGCAAGCCAGTGCGTAGTCCGTAAGCTGTCGCGCCCAACTCATTCCTTTCCGGAGGCAGCACTGGCTTGCCGCCGAAATGACCTTTGCTGAACAACAAAGCTAGTTCCGGCGGCTGCCAGTGGCACAATGCGCATTTCTCCTCACTAAACATTTAGACGCCTAAACTGTTATCTTAACTGCCGTACTAATCGACATACACGAACTCATTCGCGGCCAGCAACATGTGACACAAATCGACCAGCGCGTTACGTCGGGCCACGTCAGGCTGTTCGCCACCGGATACGTAACGCGTGTGCTGCGCGGAGACGAACGCGTTCAGCATCGCCTGTTCTTCCGTTGTGGCTTCGCGAGAAAACGCGACCAGAGCCGCGAAATTAACCGGCGAGTCCCGTGCTTCGCGCAACGCACGGTCCGCAAACGCTTGGGCGTACGCGACTGCGGAATCGCTGTTGAGTAGCGTCAGAGCTTGCGTCGATACCGTCGAACGACTTCGCCGCGTGCAATTGGTTTCCATCACCGGCTGGTCATAGGCCTGCAACATTGTCAGCGGATTCGACCGCAACACTTGCAAGTAGATCGAACGACGACGGTCGTTCTGGCCGTCCGCCACGGTCACTTCTCCGTCCGGTCGGCGAGCCAACGGCGTCGGGCTGCCGTAGAATCGTCGGTCGAGCCAACCAGCGGCGCTTAACATGGCATCTCGCAGCGGCTCCGCGTCGACTCGCCGCAATCGCTGCCGCCACAATAGCCGATTGTCAGGATCGACTTTCCTGGCTTGGATATGCTCTCCGTCGCCAGTTGTAGAGCGCTGACGATAGACGCTGGATGTCATGATCAACCGCTGAATATGCTTGATGCTCCAGCCGCTCTCGACGAACTCGCGCGCCAGCCAGTCGAGCAGTTGCGGATGGGTAGGGGGCATACCCAAACTGCCGAAGTCCTCGGGCGTGG
>JANNPR010001263.1:0-1316 GCA_031400345.1 Planctomycetota bacterium
AGCGGCTTACGTTGTCCGACCAGTTACAGCACTGGCTTGCCGCCGAATGAGCCGTTTCCTGTAATTCAAGCCAACTCCGGCGGCTGCCACGTGGCACGCTAACCTACCCACCATTTTTATATACCAACTAGCAGGACGGGATGAACCCTCATCCCAATTCCGCGGACACCACGGCGACACGCATTTTTTCCAAGCCGGTGCGGGCAACTTGGACAGGATCTTGCGACCAATAATCGCGATTGAAGAGCTCCAGCGACAGAGTTCCGCGAAAACCTTGGTCGCGCAACGTGCGGAGGATGGCGTTCAGCGGAGCAATCCCATCTCCCGGATATACTCGGTGTGCGTCGCTAATCATGTCGCGGGGTGGGTTGGCGGGATAGTCATTCATATGCAGCACATGCATGGTGCGGCCATTGAGCATTCGCAAACTCTCGAAATCCGTGCCTCCTTTGTACAAATGATAAACGTCCAACAGCACGCACGCCTTCTCATGTCCACATTCCGTGGCCACGAACAAGACTTCACTTAGCCGCTTGAGCGATGCGGAAAAACCCCACAGCTCCAATTGAGGCACGACGCCGAAGTCGGCACCAACCTCGATTAGCTTTCGGTATCGGTCTGCCGCTTTATACAAATCTAAGGTCGGTAGCTTGGTCGCCCCAGCCGGCGGCGCTGCCAGTCGCTTGCCGCCGATTTGCTGCACGATTTCCATGTCTCGCTTGGCCTGATCGAGCCCCTGAGCGCGCTGCTGATCGTCGTCCACGATCCATTCCGCGAACCCGATGACACTTTCTACTGTCATGCCAGCATCGGACATGCGCTTGGCAAGGTCGGCTAGTTTGCCGCCGCTTTCCACGTGAGCGCGCAACTCGGTTAGCCACGGTTCAAGCCCCTGATAACCCGCTTGGATGGCGATATCCACGGTCTCAGCAAACGGCAATTTGTGGCCTCGTAGGGTACCGGTGTTCAAACAGTATCCAAACGGTTCGGCAGCCGTACGTGGGTCGTCATTGGCCATGACAATTTGGCCGCCGAAGGAGATGGCGGCTGCAAGTCCGGCCCCATGCAACACTTGGCGGCGATTCGGGCAAAACTGCATAAGTAAACCTCAAGGGAAAAATGTTCTTGAAAAGCCGAGCAGACATTGTGGCTGTTGAACTCGCGCCACGCAACGCAGCGTTGAGTGAAGCCACTTATCTGCTCTACAGAAAGTAGTCGTGCGTGCGTATTATGTTAGGGCGACAATGCGTTTCATCCTCAGCAATCGTAATCCTTATGAATAAGCGCGTAACGTGGTTTTCTCGCATACTGTCAAT
>JANNPR010001272.1:0-1829 GCA_031400345.1 Planctomycetota bacterium
GCACGATCAAGCGGCGATTGCACGTCGCTCGTAAGCGATTGGCTCGTGAGGTGGCGCCGCTGGCTCTGTAATAGTAATCCGCGTGGCTGGGGGCGAGACATTTATGTTGAGCCCCTAGCCGTCTCCTTCTGACCCAAACGCCATCCCGCTTGCCGGGGTGGTTTAACGGCCTTTGCGCTACTTGGACTGTCCCAAATTGGTATTGTTGTCGCAAGGTGTTTTTTGCAATGCTCTTACCTTCGTTTCTTTATGACATGAGGTCTTTGGAGGTAGAGCGAAGGAATGCTCGTTTGAGGAACGCAAGCGTGAGCTCGAATTGGAGTGCAATGTACCCTCGAACCTATTTGGTTCGGCATTTAGTCGGTTGCATGCTTTCATGCAACCGTTCACGGCGAGCTATCATCGTCGCGATCAGGCAAATCGCGCGACGATCATGGTCCAAGGATTATGCTCGGATTTAGAGCACAAGAACTCAGAGTCCATTGCCTACCTCTTCAATTTGGAACGGAAAGAAATTCAACACTTCGTTGGTGAATCAGCATGGGATGATAAGCCCTTGCGAGAAGAACTTTGCTATCAAATCGGTTCACAACTTGGAGAGTCAAATGGTGTAATCGTTCTTGATCCATCAGGTTTTCCGAAATCGGGCAAGCAATCCGTAGGCGTCGCGAGGCAATGGTGTGGCCATGTGGGGAAAGTTGATAATTGCCAGGTTGCTGTTTACATGGGGTACGTTTCTTCCCAAGGACATGCGTTGGTCGATACCGAGTTGTACCTTCCCAAAGAATGGACCCAAGACAAACCGCGAATGAAGCAAGCCGGTGTCCCCAAAGATCGACAACGTCATCGTACGCGACACAAAATCTGTATCGAATTACTCGATAGACATGGCCAACAGCTGCCTCATTCCTGGATCACAGGTGACGACGAATTGGGGCGTCCGCTCCATTTTCGCCAGGAATTACGGGATCGAAACGAACGATACCTACTTGCCGTACCTTGCAACACGATGATCCGCGACCTGGAGGTTCCTTCGCCTACAATTTCCGGACCTGGTCGTCCCGCCAAGCGTCGTCCATGGCGAGTCGATAAGTGGACTGCGGAACGCGCCGATGACGAGTGGACTATGATCGAAGTCCGAGATGGCGAGAAAGGGCCGTTGATCGTGGAGGCGGTCAAACGACGTGTCGAGACTGGCAATCGCAAACGTACTCAAAGAGCGGAAGAAATATTGGTCGTCATTCGATACCGAGATCGAGACAATGAGATCGTCAAAACAGATTACTATTTGAGTAACGCGGACGAGACGGTAACTCACGCAGAATTCTGTCGCGTAGCGAAAGCCGAACATCGTGTGGAAGAATGTTTGAGACGCAGCAAGAGTCAAGCGGGGATGGCAGACTATGAGGTTCGGAATTGGGTAGGCTGGCATCACCATCAGACCTTGAGTCTGTTGGCCAGTTGGTTCTTAAACGTCGAAACCCGGCGAGCGGAAAAAAAAAGACGCCAGCGATAACCTTCAACCAAATACAAATTGGAATCGCCTCGATCCTACGCACCGAACTCGGATGCGATACACCCCCCGTCGTCAAAAATCGTACACAGAAGCGATTACTCCGTAACCAAATGGCGCGACTCTATCATTGGAAACGACGCAACCGACTCCCACCGAAGAATTTGGAACGAAAAAGAATCTAGAACAGTCGAAGTAGTGCAGAAGCCGTTAAACCACCCGGGCAAGCCGGGTGGCGTTTGTGCCCTACTGCCTACTGCCTACTGCCGTCGGAAAGTAGGCATCTGCAAAACTCGACTTGCGGCAATTTCGCGAG
>JANNPR010001283.1:0-3832 GCA_031400345.1 Planctomycetota bacterium
GAGCCGAGGCGGCGATCGCCAGCCGGCGTGCGGAACGTTTCTGCCACATCCCCCGACCAGACCACAACAGCGGAGACCGGAACGAGCGGCGCCCCCTGGTTGTGGTTCACGAAATTGACCACTTTGGTGGAGCAGGCAGTCAACCAAAGTCGTCTTGCCGTGATCTACGTGTGCAATAATTACGATATTTCGAATGTCATTACGGCGCATTTCAGGTACCGATCCTCCTTCAACGTTATAGGGTCACGTATCGTATCAGAAGGCGAATACGCCGCGGTAGGGCGTCAAATAGGATGGGACCAGCGTTAGGGCGGGCCGGAAGTTAAGAGTTCGATCGTAATACGCGATTTGAGGATCGGTCGCGCCGAGTCGAAGTATGCGAACACCGGGGGCGATTTCCCGACTGTCGTTCCGTGGCATTACTAGCAGCTAACGCGGTAGAGGATTTCCGAATCTCAATTCGATGACCCGGACGTGAACTCCGATAGTAACCATATATTTGAGAATACGGCTGGTCCGTAGGGAGGTGCAGGTATCGACCATCGACTCCCCATTTGCTCTCAATCATCACAGTACCTTCATCTAATACGCCGCGCACCACACCCGTATGGAGAATTTCACCACTTTCATTGCGATAGATGATTAAGTCGCCTGACTGAGGATTGGGCACCGTTTGGTAACTATTATCGTGAAGAATCTGCTCGACTTCGTTGCCCCGCAATAGAAATTGGCCACCCGTAAAGGCCCATCCGTGACAATTTGACTTGGCGTCGGGAGGATCCCGCAGGATCGTGCCTTCTCCGAGGTAGGAAAGACGAACATCCGCCGCGGCAGCGTACTCCTCAAAGTCACTCTCCTCAACGTCTAACCGATAGAGCTTTAAAGCGGTACCAAGATCCGTTACGGCCACGTATCCAGCAACTTCCTCCACCTTCCCGGGAGCAGCGTCTCCGACGAATAACTGACCCTCTATCGAAGTCCGGTCGTAAAACCTGTGCGCCGATAAGAGCATCATGCCGAGCAAAGAGAGAAAAAGCGCCCATCCAATGGGTCGCCGTGCCAACTCACGTTGGCGAAAGGTGCCACCCACTATCCGAGATTGAATCCATGAAATGGTCAGGACAAATACCATCGAGGAAAAATAGATCAGGGCATGAATTCCCGGGTTGACCGTCACGGGAAATTTGCTGATGAAATCGACGGTTAACCCGCATGCCAGAAAAATCGCCAGCAAGGCGCATAGCTTGTCCAGCCATTTTCGGGTTTGCGACGTCCCAAATAACATTTGGAATACGCATTTGGCTAGAAGGAGAAAGCTTAACGCGAAAGCAATGAGCAAAAAAGTAGTTGGAATATCAATCAACGCCCCCCCAAATACGCTAGACATATCTTTTCCGTAAGATTTGCGATGAAACTTAGAAGAATCGTCTCCCACAGGAGGTAAACACGCGACGGTCGCCAAAGTTTCGGTTGTTTAGGGAGGCAGCGACTGAAGATGAGCCAAAACGCGCTGCTCGGAGTCTCCATCCAACATTGTTAGCGAGTCAGAAAGAGGCCGCGCCACACCTTCACGGCGAAGATTCGCCAAATAGGTGCGGAGCAAGTGCAAGTGCTCCGGATCGCTGTTCAAAAGGTGGTGAACCCATAACCAGCACTCAGAATAATCGCGAAGCGTCATTTGGTCGAGGCTCGTAAGCTGCTCTAAACGTACGAGATCGAGTCGTAAAAACGACCGACGCGAAAAATCCTGGAGCGTCTGAGCATGCGCCGTGTGCAGCCCGTGATGTCCGCGAGGGCATTCGAAATACTCGGCTAACCCCTCATCCAACCAGAGCGGCAGCGCGGGCACGACGGCGTGCAAATAACCGTGTGTCACTTCATGGCGCAAATCCTCGGCGACCAAATCTCCCCAGTGGGCATAGACAGTCAATCGGGTATCGCTCTCGACAAAGAAGGCACGGCGGTCGGGAAGCTCGGGAAACTGAGCTTTTAAGAACCTGCGGTACTTGTCGGCATGGTCGAAAAGAAACACATCGATTGGCTCGTCGGAAGAGGGTAAATCTAGCTTGCCATAAACATCCGTCCGCAAAAGTACCAATTCATCTAACAGCCGATGCTGCTGGGGAAGAGCGAAATCACTGTGAATAACCAATTGATCTCGCACGATGGTTTTTCCGTTTGGCAGACTCGGATGACTGCGCATCAGCGTACAGCCCGCCACCAGTGCCACAACCAACGCGCCCGCCGTTAACCACAGCCGCATCACGTCTTCCTTGACCTTATACCTTGCACTCTTTGAAAAATCTGCAGTAACCTCAGCTTTAAGATTAAGACTAAAAACGAGCCGCTCGGTCAACATCGGTTTCTGTGACTTGATGTACAACGTCCTGTTATGCAGCCTATGATATCCGGCAGTTTGCTACCACTTTGACCTGAGCGAGGAGTTTCTTCGTGTCGCGTAAGACCTTACTTGCATTGTCCATTTGTATTACCTGGGTTCACTTGCTACCGGCGCAACAGACAGAGGACATCCAGCAGTTAAAACTGAAAGACTGGAAACCGCGGTCGATGCTCGTTACCAAAGCCACGAACCTGGATCGGCCTGCCTATCCAGCAATCGATGTGCACAACCACCTGGGTGGCGGCAAACAGACCCTAACCTCAGAGCGAGTATCCAACTATCTGGCGGAAATGGACGCGGCAGGGGTACGAACGGTGGTCAATCTGGATGGCGGATGGGGAGACCGCTTGAAAGAAACAATCGCCGCGCTAGACGAATCCCATCCCGATCGGTTCCTCACATTTGCACTCATAAATTTCGACGGAATCGACGACGAGGGCTGGTCCCAACGCGAAACCGCTCGACTGGAAGAGAGCTTCAAATCTGGGGCTAAGGGCTTGAAGTTTCACAAATCTCTGGGCTTGTCGTATCGTTACAAGGATGGCCGGCTGATGCCTGTCGATGATCCGAAGTTGTCGCCCATTTTCGCGCTTTGCGGCCAATGGAAACGGCCGGTCATGATTCACACGGCGGATCCGGCGGCATTTTTCACCGCACTCGACGCTTTCAACGAACGCTGGCACGAATTGAATGAACATCCCAACTGGTTGTTCTTTGGAGACAAGTTTCCAAAACGGGAAGAATTGTTGGGTCAATTCATTCGGGTCGTAGAACGCCACCCTCAGACAACATTTATTGGGGCGCACTTCGGCAATAATGTCGAGGACCTAGGGACCGTGGGGCAATGGCTCGAGCAATATCCAAACTTAAATGTCGATCTGGATGCGCGGATTTCCGAATTGGGTAGGCAACCCTACACGGCGAGGAAGTTTTTTCTCAAGTATCAGGATCGGATCATGTTCGGCACCGATACGACGCCGCGCCGCGAAGCGTTCCGCATTTACTATCGCTTCCTGGAAACCGAGGACGAGTACTTCGATTGCGCAGCCAGTCATCATCTGCAAGGGTTTTGGAGGATCTACGGCATCCATTTGCCGTCGAGTGTCCTAGAGAAGGTTTATCACAAGAACGCTGAACGCATCCTGTACGGTATCACACCGAAACAAGATACCAATCGGCCAACCTATCAAGTGCGAAAGACCGATGACTTTACCGTGACCGGTAACGGAGATTCGCCTGCTTGGCGGCATTGCCAGTGGGAATCGCTCCAGCGAAGGTCGCAGGAAGGGCACGATTATCAAGCTCGCTTTAAGATGCTGTACTCGAAACGTGGTTTGTTTTTGTTGCTGGAGGTCTCTGACGCGCGCCTATCGGCTATAATTCAGGTAGACTTCGCCAACCTTTGGTCCGAGGACGTTTTCGAATTTTTTG
>JANNPR010000008.1:0-4370 GCA_031400345.1 Planctomycetota bacterium
ATCACCGCCTGGCGAAGACGTTGGAGTAGTGCAAGACCCGTTGGTGCGGCTTGAGGGCAGGTGTCGAGCACCTCGACCGCGCCCACGAACCCCTCGGCGCCCGAGATTCTCGCTAGTAATTCCAATGGAACCTTGTCTGCGGAACTTACCAACGCCAATAGAGCCACTCGACCCATGCCGTGTTGTCGGCGCCAGGTGCAACCGCCGTCGCGGGTCGCCATGATCGTCCCCAAGGCACCCACCGCCCAACCACGCTGCTCGTCCAGAAAACGAATTGCATTCAGGGGTACGGTCTGCCCAGTTGGGAAGGTCTCCCATGTCTGCCCACCGTCGCGGCTGCGAGCGACAGCGGTACCCGGTCGCCCGCAAAGCCAAACACTCTGTCCCAATACCGACACCGCCTGCCAATGAAAATGAGGTGATAATGCCGCCACGTCCAAGTTTGGTCGATTGACGGATTTTTGCCCCCCATGTGCCAGCGAATCCCAACTCCGACCGCTGTCGCTAGAAGTAAGCATCAGACCCGAGTCGCCAACCAACCAACTGGTGCGGCGGTCGACGAGCCGAATGGCCTGGGCCCTTCGGCCAGAAGTTGGACAGTCCAGCAATGCCAATTCGCCCCTCGTGAAAATAGCCAGCTGACCTGCCTCGTCCGCGACGGCGCCCGTGCGGGAACTCGGACAGTCACCAGAAACCCAACTGTGGTGAGGCGCGCCGGGTAGTCCGGACCAACTTCGACCGCCGTCGCTGGTACGAAATACGCCCGAGCCAAAGATGGGAGAGGTGTTGCCGAACGCAACGCCGTTTTGGTCGTCAAAGAACTTAATATATCGAAGGGACGGCAACGTCGGTGCAGATACACTTGACCAGCGCCGGCCACCGTCTTCCGTGCGCAAAATCGCGGCACTGGACAAGTGGGTGTAGGGATGGATCCACCCGCCCGCAATCCACCCACGTTTTTCATCAACGAAACAGATGGACTCTAGCCGACAGCTGACAGGCGCGTCGACGAGTCGCCAGTGCCGACCACTATCGTCTGTCCTCAGGATCACACCCCTGTCCCCGATCGCGATACCAACATCCGGATCGGTGAACAGCACATCGGTCAGTTCAGCATCATCCAGCATCTCTGGGAATGAGAACAGCGTTTGGCCAATCGATATTGGGATCCCCGCAAACAGGACGAGCCACATGCTCCAACAAAAGAGCAACGCTCGTCGCATGCTGCTATTGAAATGCGCCACGATCTCGCCTCCCTGCGAAACAACGTTCCCGACTCATCCAAACAATAATTTGGGCCGATGCCTGGTTCCGCGGTCGTTGAAACGCGAACCATGACGCAGTCGTCAAGTTTGTCGCCATGACAGGCGACACGTGACTCAGCCGAATCGCGGTGAATTCTAACGAACTCGGGAACATGGGCAAAGACATCCGCAGCATCTTCTAGTCGCATGCTGCGAGTATTCCAACGGGAAAAGGCCGCTTCGCGATGTCGGCTGCAATGACGGACGAAGTACTAACTGACGCTGTATGAATTGTCAGCCACTGTAGCGAAAACCGCAACAGTACAGTCATCTTGACACACTTTCCGGTTCGTGTTCCACACGACGAATCGGCCTGGGATTGGGAATCTTCAATCAATTGTAAAAAAACCGGCCGTTTTTCTCATTAATTGAACCGTTCGGAAATTCAAAAGAGTGACTGGCCCGCAATTTGCAGTTATGCCCGCCCGACCCAGTTACAGAACTGATCGCTTGGATCAACAGAGGAGGAGACACATGAAACGCAAAGACTTCATCGCGAAAATGCGGGAAGTGCTCCGAAGGCGGCGAGATGCCCTGCGCAAAACGCTTCACGGAGAATTAAGTATCCTGTTGGAGAGCAACGCCGGAGTTGGAGATGCGGCTGATTTCGCCAGTGACTCCGATTCGGATGAAATTAGCTCGCAACTGGCTGCAGTCGAGAGCCGAGAATTGACGAGTATCGAAAACGCGTTGGAACGATTGCATCGCGGCGAGTACGGAACATGCGACGCTTGCGAACGGGACATACCCGCAGCCCGTTTGAATGCAGTTCCTTACGCTACACACTGTATTGGCTGCCAACGTACGGCAGAAATGAAGCAAACGGCTGAGTCGCGTCGCTTCGATTGGTCGCAGGTCGAAGCAAACCGTGACGAACTAGAAGAAAGTGACCAACTGGCTATTAACAGTTTGGAAACTGAGACTGCTTGACCGATTCAGTCGATACTATATGCAACCGGGGCCGTAGCGTTAGCTGCGGTCCCGGTTTTGCATTTCAGGATTCAGGGTACACAGGGTAGGAGGTCCGATGTTCGGTTGCTAGGTAACAAATGACAATTGACAGTGGGATACGCCGGAGCTTAGCCGTGGCGGCGGTTTTCGCTGTCATTGGGGCCGCTTATTGGTACTTAGGCCCATATCTTTCCCTGGACGTTCTGGCGGCCAATGAGGGTACCCTTCGTCTTTTTCTGCAACACCATTCCGTCCTCGCCTTTTTACTAGGATATCTGGGTTTTGTAGCGGTATCGCTGATCCCTGGCACCCGAGGCAAAGCCATTCTAGTTGGCTGGCTATTTGGTATTTGGCAAGGCGTGCTATTAGTGAACCTGGGTTTGACTACAGCCGCGATCATTGCGTTCCTGGTGAGTCGAGGTTTCTTTCGCGAAGCGCTTCAGCGGCGATATGGACCTTACTTAGATCGATTAAATATCGCCCTGAATCGCGATGGTCTTCGGTATCTATTCGCGTTTCGCGTATTAGGAGTGGCGCCGTTTTCACTGCTTAACTACTGCTGCGGCGCAACCCAATTGTCACTTTTCAACTTCTGGTGGACAACACAACTTGGGTTGTTGCCTGGCAACATATTATTTGTCTATTTCGGAGCCAATCTACCGACGCTGGGTGAGTTATCCGAAGCTGGAATAGGGTCCGTGCTTTCACCGGAACTTATCGTCGCGTTCGCTCTACTGGCGTTTGCACCATTTGTCGCTCACTGGATTCAAGCGTCGTGGCAACAACGGCGGCAGTTAAAACTGTGATGACTTGACCATTGCGGTTATACTTGGCCCCAAGATCCACCGATCGTCGGAATCCGATCCATCCGGCGCCGGTGTTCGCACGTCGGTAAAGCCGTCGCTTTCGGCTGAGGGTTAAACGAATGACAACCGGTTGCCATCCATTCACACGAGTTTTAAGTCGGCGTGACCTATTGCGCACCAGTGCCGCAGGGTTTGGCAGTTTGGCACTGGCTTCGCTTCTTGAGGCGGATAGCTCCGGCAACGAACCGCTGTCGCCACGTTTGCCTCACTTCCCGGCCACGGCCAAACGGGTAATCTTTCTTTTCATGCACGGCGGCCCGTCGCAAGTTGACACATTCGATTACAAACCGCTTTTAGAACGAGATCATGGGAAACCCCTGCCGTTTGCAAAGCCGCGAGTGTTTTCTTCGCAAACGGGTAACCTGTTGAAGTCGCCGTGGAAGTTCCGGCAATATGGACAATCCGGTGCCTGGGTCAGCGAGCTCTTTCCGAATGTTGCTCGCTGCGTAGACGACCTCTGTATCATCAATGGTCTCCATGGTTCCAACTCGCGACATGGAGGTGCCTTGTTGGAATTGCATACCGGAAGCGATACCTTCGTGCGACCTAGCATGGCTTCGTGGATAACCTACGGCCTCGGGACGGAGAACCAGAACCTGCCTGGCTTCGTCACGATTTGTCCGACACTCACCCACGGTGGCGCTAACGCTTACAACTCTGCCTTCCTGCCAGCCGCATTCCAAGGCACCCCCATTGGAAATGCCAGTATTCCCTCCGAGCAAGCCGAGATACCCTTCATTCAAAATTCGGATCGATTGCCGCCCGACGTTCAAAGACTCGAACTCGACGCCCTGGCCGAGTGGAACCGGAATCACCTCGCAGCCGCGGGTTCCGATTCCCGATTAGAAGCTAGAATCCACGCGTATGAGTTGGCCTTTCGCATGCAAACGGCAGCTCCCGAATTGCAAAATGTATCGGGCGAGACGGAAAGCACCCAGAAATCTTACGGTCTAGACAACCCAGTCACGCGCAATTTCGGCCGGCAGTGCCTGATGGCTCGTCGGTTTGTCGAACGGGGCGTGCGATTTGTGCAGTGCACTCACAGCTACAAATGGGACCAACACAGCAATTTAAAAGTAGATCACGGTCGAAATGCACAAGAAGTTGACCAGCCCATAGCCGCGTTAATTTGTGACCTGAAGATGCGTGGGCTATTGGACGAAACATTGGTCCTTTGGGGTGGCGAGTTTGGCCGCACACCGGTCGCTCAAGGAGATGATGGTCGCGATCATAATCCACAGGGTTATAC
>JANNPR010000045.1:0-2491 GCA_031400345.1 Planctomycetota bacterium
GGTATGATGCGAGCCATCCGGCGAATGTTCCCCATGGCACGGCAGCCCAACAGCTCGACCAAAAGTTGTCATTCATTGCCGATGAAGCTACTAGGCGCTTCGGGGTCACTGTCCGCAAAATGAACCCCAAGAAGTTTGACGAGGAAGTCCGCACGTTTTTGAGAATTTACAACGATTCTTTGCGAGGAATGTGGAGTTTTGTGCCGCTCTCGGCAGGCGAAATTGATGAAATGGCAGGCGTGCTAAAATACCTGGTGATCCCTGAAATAACAAGCATTGCTGAAGTTAATGGCGTTGCGGTAGGTACCGCCTTCGGTATGCTCGACTATAATCCGCTAATCAAAGAAATCGACGGGCGGTTGTTCCCGTTCGGTTTTATCAAATTGTTGAGGGGCAAAAAGCGGTTGACAAAAATTCGCTTGATTGCCGCGAATGTTGTTTCCGAGTATCAACGCTGGGGTTTAGGTCTCGTGTTACTGAATCGAATGGTGCCCGACGTATTGGCTTGGGGTGTCCGAGAGTGCGAGTTTTCTTGGGTGCTGGAAAGTAATCATCTGTCACGTGCGTCACTCGAACGAGGAGGTGCGAAGCGGTATAAAACTTATCGAATTTACGACTACCCGCCTCCCGTTGCCTCCGAATCGAAACTTTAGCGCCTGCAGTTGAATGCCCCATCGTCTTGGTTCCAGTGCGGAGTGCGGAATGCCGAGTCAAATCGACGTCGTCATCACCGGGGTTGGGATCATCAGCCCAATTGGCATTGGGATCGCCGCCTTCGCAGAATCTTTGCGACTTGGCCGCAGCGGCGTCCGAACCCTTCCAAAATTTGTGGGAACTCCCCTGCCCGTGCAGTTTGGCGGAGTACTCAGCGACTTCGATCTAAAATCGCTCATCGCGCAGCGCAAAAGCTTGAAGTTGATGTGCCGCGAAGCGCAGTGGGGTGTCGCGGCCGCTGGTCTGGCGGTAGCGGACAGCGGAATCGATAGCGGCAACATCGACCCCGAGCGGTTTGGTGTCGTATATGGCAGTGAGATGTTTTACGGTGACCTGGAGGAACTCGCCGAAGTGTACCGTAACTGTGTCTCAGAAACTGGATTTGACTTCGATCGCTGGGGCGAACGGATGATGTCGGATATCTTTCCGCTTTGGCTGTTACGGTACTTGCCGAACATGCCGGCGTGTCATATCAGTATCGCACATGGTGCTCGCGGGCCCACCAATTCGATTACGCTAGGCGACGTCTCTAGTATGCTGGCCATCATCGAAGCCGCTGCCATCATCCGCCGCGGCCAGGCCGATCTAATGATCGCTGGGGGAGCCGGTTCTCGCTTACATCCGACGCCACTGCTGTATCGAGGCGACTCCAACCTGTCGCATCGGGGACAACTTCCTGAAGCGGCTTGCCGGCCATTTGACGCAGCTCGGGATGGTATGGTGAATGGAGAAGGAGCTGGGGCATTTGTACTCGAAAGCCGACACCATGCCGAAAAACGTGGTGCTGTCCTGAAAGCGAGAATCCTCGGCGAGGGAATGTCCTGTGAGCCGCTAATGAATGGCCAGGCAAATCGCGGGCGGGGGATTCGCAATGCGATCCAGGCAGCCTTGCGGGGCTCCCACCTTAGCGCTAACCAAATTGGACACGTCAACGCACATGGGGTCAGCACCATCCCGGATGATATCGTTGAAGCTCAAGCCATTCGCAATTGCTTGGGAGATGTGCCGGTCACTGCACCCAAGAGTTTCTTCGGGAATTTGGGGGCCGGAACCGGAGCGGTGGAAATGGCGGTAAGCGTATTGTCGCTTGCCACCGGCGAAGTACCTCCCACGTTGAACTACTCGCAACCTGATCCAGATTGTCCCGTAAATGTCGTCCGTGGCGAGCCCATACGAACGAATCAAAGAACGGCGTTGGCTCTGGGGCAATCGAGTGGAACCGGTCAAGCCGCAGCCATTGCCATCGGCGAATGCTAATCGCGTTTTTCTCTTATCTCGTCGATGTGCCTCGAATCGATGCGAGCCTGATTATGCGAGGCGGCATGAGCACACGCGGACTCGATCCAATTCATAATCCGGCGCGGTACACCACCGCTTCGCTCGCACACGCGCGAGATTGCAGCCGAGTCGAATTCGGGAATGAACTTGCCAAGCTGCAACCGACATTCTGCGAGGCAACTTCCGATGTCCCATTCGTCCCAGGGCAACAATTCAATGCGCAGGTCGCAGGCTTCTAGTAGGTCATGGCCGAGCCACTCCAGTTGATCTTGGACGAGCGCCAGTACGATCACCGGCGGTTGGTTCGCAATGGCACCCGCTTTGAGCAATTTGGGCCATAATTCGCTGGCTGAATAGTCGAGCGATGTGGCGTTGTCACACAGGATAACCGTGGCCAGATTTTGGTATTGGTTCTCAGCAAACCGTTCGACGATTCGCCTCCAAATTAAATATTCCGTTTCATTCGTTTCCGGCTTCAGGCCGAGATGGTCCGCGAGGT
>JANNPR010000076.1:0-1767 GCA_031400345.1 Planctomycetota bacterium
GCACTGGCTTGCCGCCGAAAAGAGCCTTTTCGAACATCCGAACGATGCCGGCGGCTGCCTGATTGGCACACTTGGACTGCCGCATAGCTTCTTCTGCCGGTTTACAACGTGCTGGTGTATACTTGCAGGCTGAATCAAACCATAAAAGCTCAACCTTACACGCCGTTGGCGATTTTCGGAAATGGTATCTCGCGACATGTTGCTTTCGTCCTGCCGACGTTCCATCACATTTGCATTGGCACTTGTCTTCGTCTGTACACGAGCCCCTGCGGCGGATCTTCACGCCGACTCGCCGGTCAGTTTTGAATTGGATGTACAACCGATCTTAGTATCGTGTGGGTGCAGTACTGGCGCTTGCCATGGCAAATCTAGGGGGCAGAACGGTTTTCAGCTATCGTTGTTAAGCTTTGACCCAGATTTCGATCACGCGGCGTTGACCAAGCATGCAAGGGGGCGACGCGTATCGTTGTCTGCTCCGGATCAGAGCCTGATTCTCACAAAAGCGACAGCCCAACTAGCCCACGGTGGAGGGCAGCGATTTGCCATCGGCAGCCCCGAATACCAAAAACTCCATCAATGGATCCAACTGGGCGCATTAAGAGCGATATCGCACGAGCCGAAGTTGTTAGGTATTTCAGCATCTTCCAGCGAACTCACTTTGCGACCTGGCGAGTCGCGACCTCTGACGATTTCTGCGCGCTATTCCGATGGCACAAGTCGCGACGTCACAGCCCTGACTATTTTTGATTCAAATGAAGCAGCCGTAGCTTCTGTAAGCAAACCAGGCGTGATCACGGCTGGCCCGATCCCCGGCGAAGCTGCGATCATGGCTAAGTACATGAACCTGATCGCGATTTGTTTAGTGGCGATTCCTCAGCCCAGCCCCATCTCCGCCGACCTTTATGCGAGTCTTCCTCGCCAGAATTTCATTGACGAACTGGTGTGGGCAAAGTTGCGGTCTCTAAACATCACACCATCTGGCTCGGTGGATGACGCGCGTTTCTTGCGGCGAGCTCACATCGACATCATTGGACGGCTACCGCGACCTGACGAAGTGCGTGCATTCCTTGCCGATCCCGCGCCTGACAAACGAACCAACCTGGTGACTGCGTTGCTCGACCGCCCAGAGTATGCCGATCACTGGGCGAATAAGTGGGTCGATCTGTTGCGACCCAATCCCTATCGCGTGGGAATTAAGGCCGTGCTGAATTACGACAACTGGATTCGCGAAAGCTTTCGCCAGAACATGCCCTACGACCAGTTTGTGCGCGGATTGGTAGGGGCCCGCGGAAGCACCTGGCGGAATGGGGCCGCGACGTTATTCCGCGATCGCAGAACTCCTGACGAAATCACGACCATTGTCAGTCAATTGTTTTTAGGGATACGTTTGGAGTGTGCGAAATGCCATCATCATCCGAACGAGAAGTGGAGCCAGGACGACTTCTATAGTATGGCTGCTTTTTTTGCTCGAGTAAGCCATAAGGGTACGGGATTATCTCCACCCATCTCCGGTGGCGAAGAGATGGTGATTACGCAAACGACGGGTGAAGTGAAACACCCGACCACAGGAGCGGTGATGCTCCCCAAGCCACTATTCGGCACCATTGCCGATCTCACCCCGGAACGCGATTCACGGGACGCTTTCGCAGAATGGCTGACGTCGCCACAGAACGACTATTTCGCGCAGGTGATAGTCAATCGGGTTTGGGCGGACTTAATGGGGCGGGGTTTAACAGATCCGGTGGATGATTTGCGTGCCACCAACCC
>JANNPR010000094.1:0-4429 GCA_031400345.1 Planctomycetota bacterium
CGTGATCGGCTTAGCAGTTACGATGATATGATCGCGTCCCTTGGAATTTCGAAGTGTCTTCGCCAACTGAGACACTACGGGATTGTTTTCAACCGACGCAGCGAATTCAAATATGGCGGCCAACGAAAGCGTGAATTGAAGGGGCAATACTTGTTTGTCACCGTTGGCGGACGAGGCATCGATAGCCTTTTTCAGTGTCGGAAGACTTTCGCGCCCGACAGCCAAATAGAGCGACTTCTCGCCAATACCCAGGGCCACATCCAATTCGTTTCCAAAGATCTTTTTGGCTTCCGCGTCATCATTGGAAATGGGTACGGTCATGGTATGGAAACGTACTGCGCCATGTTTGTCGGCGTCAAATTTTACTCCGGGAAAATCCGGTTCTCGCTCGGCGGCCTCCACTAACTTACGGACTGCCTTTTCGGCACTGGCTGTATCCGCTACATATCCGCCGAAGACGAACTTGGCAGAACCGGGATTAAGCACGACTGCGGCTCCCGCATCCAGGTGTCCACTTTCGACAGTTTTCTGCAAAGCGGTGAACAGCAAGTCTACGGCTTCTTTGATGGACGCCTTGGCCTCGGGGCTATCGATATCTTTGTCTTTATCGATCTCTTTCATCGCTGAGTCACGCACCGTGACAAGAACTCCTTTGGTTTGCTGGATTTCCTCGGGAGTGATAGTGCTGGCGAAGTTGAGCGTCGCGGCCGCATCGGGCATGGAGAAACCTGTAAACGATGATCGAGTATGAGCCATCGCCGCCATTTGTTTGGCTAGATCGCTTCCCTTGACTGCCGTTGCGGACAAATCCAGATAGGTTGCTTTTTGCGTCGCATCAACTGCCCATCCCAAGGTAACTTGTTCGGAATCCTCGATTAGCGACGTCGCGGACTTCAGCATGCTACGGGCGATCTTCTCCTGCGACTCGCGATCCGTATCACCGTTCGACTCTTCCTTCATGCGCCGCTCGAAGCTAGCGCGCATTTCGGACAAAGCGGTATTGCGCAACTCCTTGGGTATGTTCTGGACATTAACGCGAATTGCTAAGTTATACGTTTCGTACAGCCCGCCTAATGTCTTGGCGGGATCGGGCGGAAGATTCACCAGCTTGGTTGCGGAGTCCGAAATAAAGACCCAGCCACCTCGTTCCTTGAGAAATATCTCGCGATTGAGCGAGAATTTTAGAACCCCGCCCCCGGCCGGCTCTGGCTCACCCACGTTCCGCTTGAGCACCGTGAGAACTCGGCTGAAATCCGAAACGGGGATAAAGGCCACAACACTCGGAGCACCGTTGTCGAAAGTGACATACGCTCCGGACGGTTTCTTTTGATCGACACCTTCGATGTATTGGCTAGCGACCACTTTTGCCACGCCACCCAACTCCGGAGTCCCTGCTGCTCGGCTGAGGTAATCAATATCCGCCATCACTTCGTCGATGCTCGCCAGGGATACAACCACGGCTGGCTTCGGTTCGCCCGTTCCTTGAGCCGGGACCCGGTTTGCAATTGGCAGCAGCGACGCGAGCGACACAACGCTGAATAGAAATCTTCTCCATGAAAAAACCACGTTCCGATTCTCCTTTGAGGAAAGACAACTTAAAACCAACCGTGGATGGGTGGCGAGCTCCGACAATCACCCGTAGCGGCCCATGAATAGTAGTACCTCTGCGCCACTTGCCGAGTTTCGAATACGACGAATGAAGGCGGTTGCTTGAACCATGCTGTAAGCCAGCGGACTTTCGCCGAAATGTTAGGGGGCGGCAACCAGGCATGGATGCCCAATCGGCGAAGTTAATCCGGTGAGTGAAGGAAGTAGAAAGCGAATTCGAGCAGTTATGTGGTGATTCAAGGCTGCAAGAATGGCAACTCGCGCGCCATAAGCCCGGCTCTCAGCACGCCGAATCTGCAATCGCCGCTCACCAAGCAACATCGTTTCCGTGGTGGCACAATAAAAGGATCTTACCTTTCGCGGAATACAATTCTGCCTTTGGAAAGATCATAGGGGGAAAGTTCCACTTTCACTTTGTCACCTGGCACAATACGAATGAAGTTTTTTCGCATGCGGCCAGCAACGTGTGCCAGCACCTCGGATCCTGTGTCTAATTGCACGCGAAATCGCGTGTTAGCTAGCGCTTGCGTGACCGTACCTTCAACTTCCAACGCTTCTTCTCGTGCCATACACGACTCCGGGACAAGAAAAACAAACAAATCACACGGCTTCCAGGTTATCTGTATACACCATGCTCCCGAATGGCGTCCAGATATCGTCCCGAGTTGCCAAGAAGAAGCTCGTAAGCCATAACCTTCAATCCACAGCACACAAAAGTTAAAAGCTTCGCCTATCTGCGGTCAACAGCAGAGTCGCGTTGTTACTTTCGGAACCGGCCGGTGACATCATGGCAGACCTGACTCATTTCGATGAACATGGTGCAAGTCGGATCGTTGATATCAGCGACAAAGCCGAGACACGTCGCGCAGCGCGTGCCAGTTGTCGCGTGCGGATGGAGCCCGCTACCTTGCAGATGATTCGCGCCCGTTCGCTCAGCAAAGGTGACGTATTGGAGGTGGCTAGACTTGCCGGAATCATGGGTGCAAAGCGCACGTCTGACCTAATTCCTCTTTGCCACCCGCTTTCTCTGCACACCTTACGGATTGAGTTTCAATTTCCAGACGACTCGACGCTGCATGTCGAATCCAACGTTACGGTCACGGCCCGCACAGGAGTGGAAATGGAAGCACTAACGGCGGTCGCGATTGCCGCCCTCACGGTTTACGACATGTGTAAGGCGGTTGACCGTAGTATGACCATTGATGCAGTAAGGCTGGAAGAGAAGTCCGGCGGACGCAGTGGGCATTTTTTGCGTAAGGAAAATACGTGATCCCGACTACAAAGGAATCCACTAACAGCAGCTCCGTATTGAGGCAGCTTTCAGAGCCCATCGCCGATCCACTTGCCGAAGTCGAGCGAATTCTTAAGCGCGAGCTAAGCAGCAAATATCCCTATGTGGATGAGATTGTCCGCTACGGTTGTCTACTCGGCGGTAAACGACTGCGACCCACGCTCCTGCTCCTAACGGCGCAGGCTTTAGGGCAAGTTAATCAAAGACACTTAGTACTGGCAGCCGTCGTGGAGATGATCCATACCGCCACGTTAGTACACGATGATGTACTCGACGATGCCGAACTTCGCCGACATTTACCCACAGTCAATTCGCGCTGGGACAACGAAGCAAGTATTCTCCTAGGCGACTTCTTGTTCACGCACGCGTTCTACCTGGCGAGCACCTTGGGAATTGCCGCTGCTTGCGAGATGATTGGAAAAGCGACGAACATCGTGTGCGAAGGCGAATTGCGTCAAAAGGGATGTGAAGGTGACTTTTCGCTTTTGGAATCGGACTATCTAGAGATTGTTGACGCAAAAACCGCCGAGTTGTGTGCCTGCAGTTGTCAATTAGGAAGTTACTTCGCACAAGCGCCCGACTGGCAAACCGAACGACTTACCGCGTACGGCAGAGACCTGGGAATTGCCTTCCAAATCGCCGACGATCTACTCGACGTAGTGGGCGACGCCAAGATTGTAGGAAAATCGCTGGGAACCGACTTAGACCAGCTCAAACCAACCCTGCCACTGATTCGTGCTTTGCAAGTCGCGACCGACGCAGATCGCCGGGAAATGTTGATTTTGCTACAAAGCGATCGCGACAACCCGGGGCCACTGCTTCGGCCCTATCTAGAGCGATACGAAGCACTCGAATACTCACGTTCTAAAGCCGAGTATTTTGCAAGTCGGGCCCGCGAACGGATTCAGTTCCTTCCTTCTAGCGACTCGCAACACGTCTTGAACTTGCTCTGCGATTATGTGGTTCGGCGGCACCACTAGTAACTTGTTCCGACGGAAGACGTCGACAACGACGTGCAACAGCGAGAATTCGACGATTTCCCGCCTTTATTGCCGTCAGTTCACTCACCGGCATCAGTCTTGTTCCCAGTACAATCACTACCCCAAGTTCATTTTGAGCGTTTTAGGTAATGTTCAAGCAGAACCTACCCCAATTGATTGTCGCATTTTGAGCCACCGACTATCATCGAAGTAGGCGACAGATTTCAGACCTTAGACGCTCAAACGTACATGCACTATCTTCGAAAATTGACGGGGGAACGGGCAAGGCGAAAAGGCCTGGTGGGCCGCCCTACACTTCGTGCTCCCGAACTTCTCGAGCAACGACGGTTGATGGCTGGAGTACCGTTCGGAGCAATCGCCAACGATACTGCGGAGTATATGCTTGGCGACGTATACGTGAATGTGGTCCTTCTAGAGTCCATCGGGGCAATCGATCAAAACCGCGAAAACTGGACTCCGCAGCTCATCAACTCGGTAAAGCAGAAAATCAACGAAGGGATGCAATGGTGGGAGGACACTCTGCTTAACG